>NZ_WIWH01000021.1:0-102414 GCF_009600035.1 Pseudomonas sp. FSL R10-2964
TGATCCGGCTTAACGCCATGCTGCGCGACGGCACAGCATGGCGAACGTGAATGACTGGGCAAGACAGTTGCTGCTACTTAGGGTGTGTCTACAGCGCGGCGTAGACCAAAGGCGCAAGCTTCTGCACCCGCGGGTCCATCAGCACATGGCTGCCCATGGTGGTGGTGACAAAGCCGAAGCTCACCTCCCGCTCAGGGTCGGCAAAGGAGATTTGCCCGCCCAGCCCCACATGCCCGAATGCCTTTGGCCCCATCCGATGGGAGGCTCCCGGGTCCGCCGGCTGCTCCATCATGCAACCCAGGCCATAACGCATGGGCCGCAGCAGCGTGCGGTCCATATCGTTACTGTGCTCGCGAGTGAACTCTGCGAGCAGCTCAGGCCCCACCAGGCGCCCGCCCAGCAGCGCACTGTAAAACCCGGCCAGGCCATGGGCGGTACCGTGGGCATTTACGCCGGGATGGCGATAGGCCCACCAGCGCGGGTCAGCCGTTTGCCGTGATCCCATGGCGGGATTGGTAAATGCAAGGGTCGCGACATGCTCAGGCTCACTGACCATCACGGCACGCAAGTCCTGGGCGTAGTTATCACCCGTTCGCCCTTCAGCGCGCTCGAAAAAGGCAATGCGGTGAAAGTGCTCGGCATCAACGCCCATATGGACTTCAAGGTCGTTGGGCTCGCAGATTCGCTCGTGGATAAAGGTACAGGGGTCGCGACCATCGGCCCGTCGAACCAGCTCGCCAAGGATCCAGCCATAGGTGGTGGCGCCATAACCGACACTGGTTCCCGGTTCCCACCACAAGGGTTCTGCCGCGACGACTTCGGCCATTGCATCCCAGTCGTACATAATGGGCGTGCGGCTGGGCAAACGCAGCGCCGGGATACCTGAGGTATGGCACAACACCTGGCGCAAGGTGATGCGCTCCTTGCCGCCCTGGGAAAACTCCGGCCAATAGTGGGCAACCGTCTGATCCAGCTCGAGCTTGCCCTCTTCCACCAGCATCAGTGCCGCGATGGCGGTGAAGGGTTTGATACAACAATAGGTGTTGACCAATGTGTCGTGGTTCCAGGGCTGGTCGCCCTCCAGATCCGCCACACCCGCCCATAAGTCGACAACGGTTTCGCCGCCCACCTGCACACAAACACCGGCTCCTCGCTCCTGAGGATCATCGAAGATCGCCTCAAAGGCTTCCTGAACGGCTTCGAACCCACTTGCACACTTCCCTTTCGCTTCCATTTCGAAGTCTCCATTCAGTTGGAATGCAAGACCTTAGTTTTAAAGTGGGAATTGAAAAGGAAGAAACCCCTACTGGGCGACGAAATACATCGCCGCCCATCGGGCAGGAAAAATCAGTGCCCCTTGCCCGAGTGCCCACCTGCATGCCCCGCGCCAGAGCGTCCGCCGCTGCCATCATCGGTTGCATGCACAGGCGCCTTGACGGCTTTTTCGGCTTCGGCCTGGGCCTTGGCGGCCTCCTGGCCCAACTGGCCAAGGGCCTGCAGGTTGGCCTTGCGCACGCTGTCGACAAAACCGGTAAACGGCAAATCGGTGATACCGATCATGCCAAAGTGGCCGTTTTCGCCGTCGAGCAACCGGCCTGTGACCGGCTGGTCCAGGTACTGGAACCAGTGCACGCCAACAATCGACGGTTCTGCCACCGCCTGTTTGAGGAACTTGCTGTAAGCCGGGCCACGGGCTTCTTCGTTGGCCACTTCAGTGACGCCGCCCCAGAACGGGCCACGGTCACGGGAGCCGAAGTTGAACTCGGTGATCATTACTGGCTTGTCCAGTTCGCGCAGTTTGCCGAAGTCATAGCCGTCTTGCGGTTGCAGGGTGTAGAAGTTGAAGCTCAGTACATCGCAGTATTTTGCACAGGACGCCACGGCCTCAGGCGTACTGACGGCAAACCGTCCGCCGAGCAGCAAGTGGTTTGGAGCATGCCATTTGAGCGAGTCGGAAATGGTCTTGAAGTAGGTGTCAGCAAAGACTTTCTGGAAATACTGATAATCCGCCTCGATTTGCGGGTGCTCGGTGTTGGGCAAAGGCCCTTCAAAACCCGGATCTTCCATCAGCTCCCAGGCCGGAATTTCAATACCCCAGGCCTTGGAAAGACCCTGCTGGTTGCGGTATTTGTCACGCAGCTGCTTGAGGAAGGCCCGCTTGGCGGGTACATCCGTGGTCATGCGCAAAGTGCCCAGGGCCAATGCATAACGGGATTTCGGGTCATTACCCGGACCGGCCCAGGCCAGTTCGTTGTCGGCAAAGTAACCGATCAACCAAGGATCATCGCGATGATCGCGAGCGGCAATGGCCACGGCGCGCTCGGTGGCCATGGCAAAGCGCGGGTCAAACGGGTCGGGCATGCCGCCCCACCAGTCGGTGCCGGTACTGATGCTGGTGTAGTCCCCCACAATCGACAGCGGCAGGGTGTAGGGCACGCGATCGTTGAGGCCCAGTTCGGGGTCGCTCCAGTTGCCGATGGTGTTGAAGCCCCAGGCTTGCAGGCGATCCAGGGTGCGGGCCTGCCAACGCTTGGCATCAAAGGCTGGAGGTGCACAAGGGCTCACCGGTGCGCTATCCGGTTCAGTTTTAGCCGTTACGCAGGGTTCACCGTAGATGCGCTGCAGGTTGGCGGCATAAAAGTTGTACCAGCGCCCGGCGTCAAAGCCCCTCCCCTGGGTCGAGGCGTTGCCGCTGTTGTTGTTCGCATTGCCGTAAAAACTGGCCAGAGGAGTGCCATCATGGGGCAAATCGGTAAACATCCACTCACGGCCGGCAACATAGGTCTGGCTGTCGTTGGCCGTTACGGCATTGAGGCCCAGCGAGTAAAACGGGTGACCTTCAGGGGTGATCAGGTTCCAGCGGCCATTGCGCTTTTCTGTGCGGAAAAACCCGGTCGCCTCAAACCCCGCGCCCTTCAGCCAGCCACCGTACTTGTCCTGGTCGGCACGCCCGGCCAGCCAACCTTTGAGTTGCTGCTGTTCTTTTGCGGCGGCGGCCTTGAGCTGTTCGTCATTGGCAACACGCTCCGGCCATTTGGCGCGGGTCGACTGGCCGTAGCCGTCGACGATCGCGCCGTACACGGCCTTGATTACGCCTGTGCCGTCCTGCACGCCGAAGCGCTCCAGCAGGATGCTCTGCGCGACACTCGGTTGCGCAATCGACAGACTTACCGACACCACCTGGCTCAGATCGATTTCGCCCTGGCTGCTGGCCAGCAGAATGCGCTGGCCATCCAGCGTCATCGGCATCGGTGGGCCGGCGCGCATGCCCTGGCTGTGGGGAGAATTGGCTTTTAGCGGCAACAACAGGGTTTGCGCCGGGCCGGCAGGCAGGTCGACACGGCTGGTCAGGGTTTTGCCGTTGCTGCTTTGCACGGTCACGTCCAGCGTAAGTGCCCAGTTCATGGCGTTCTGGATGCGCAGGGTCATCATCCCCGACTGCGACCAGTCCCATACCCCGGTTTGCGGAGTCAAACGCAGGCTGGGCGCGACGGCCGGGTTGAAGGTGACGCGGCGCAGCACTTCGCCTTCGGCTGTTTGCTCCGCATTGTATTGCGGCAAGATCGCATCCGTAGTCGCCACTTGCACCACATCGGCAGGGCGAACGAAATTGAACAGGGTTTGTTGGCCAGCAGGCGCCGCCAACAGCGGAGTCGTGACCAGCAACGCAAAAACAGCAGACAGCGAACGGCGAATCATATGGATCTGGTTCTCCCAAACGGCCGAAAATCGGCCTGTGAGGTGGTGAAAGTCAAAGCATAGACAGCAAAGTCGACGATAACGCCGACCCGCGCTTAAGAAATTTCGCGCCTGAACGGCGGCAGTGCATTCAGAATCGCCTTGCCATAGCGCTGGGTGACCAGGCGCCGGTCCAGCAAGGTGATGGTGCCGCGATCCTGTTCGGTACGCAGCAAACGCCCGCAAGCCTGAACCAGCTTGAGCGAGGCATCAGGCACGGATATCTCCATGAAGGGGTTGCCACCCCGGGCCTCGATCCACTCGGCCAGGGCCGCTTCGACCGGATCATCGGGTACCGAAAACGGTATTTTGGCGATCACCACGTGCTCGCAGTAGGCACCAGGCAAATCCACGCCTTCGGCAAAACTGGCCAGGCCAAACAACACACTGGAGTCCCCGCCATCGACCCGCGCCTTGTGCTTGTTGAGGGTTTCCTGTTTGGACAGGTTACCCTGAATAAACACTTGCTTGCGCCAGTCGCGCTCCAGGCCGTCGAATACGTCCTGCATCTGCTTGCGCGACGAAAACAGCACCAGCGTGCCCCGCGAGCCTTCGACCAGCGCGGGCAAGTCACGAATGATCGCCGCCGTATGAGCCGTAGCGTCACGGGGGTCGGCCTTGAGGTCAGGCACTCGCAACACACCGGCATCAGCATGATTGAAAGGGCTGGGCACCACCGCTGTCACGGCTGTTTTGGGCAGACCGGCACGCATGCGGAAACGGTCGAAGGTGCCCAGTGCTGTCAGGGTGGCGGAGGTCACGAGTACCCCATAGGCCACGTTCCACAGGTTGCGACGCAGCATCTCGGCGGCCAGGATGGGGCTGGCGTTGACCTCGATATCAAACAGCGAACCGCTTTCCGCCAGGGTCAGCCAGCGCGCCATGGGCGGGTTGTCTTCAGGGTCTTCGACAGTAAAGGCGGTCCACAGCTCCCAGTTGCCCTGGGCCCGGGACAGCAGGCTGCCAAACAGCGGGTACCATTCCTCGGCCTGGTTGCTGGTGATGCCGATATTGACCTCGCCATCCATACCGTCCTTGAGAATCTCGGTCAGACGAGTGAACAGGTCGGTCAGACGCGAGAATCCTTTTTTCAACTCGATGCCCATTTCACGCATGTGATCGGGAATCAGGCCGCCAATAAAGCGATGGCGCGGACGCTCGCGACCCTCGGGCACTTCGCCGACTTTAAAGTCGGCGATCTGCTCGCAGGCAGTGAACATGAACTGTTGCTGGGCCTTGATTTCTTTGGCCAGCTCCGGCACTTGCTCCAGCAAACGCCCCAGGTCGCCGGGCAACGGGTGTTGGGCCAACAGTTTGGTAAGGTTCTTGGCGGTTTGCTCCAGCCAGTCGGCGGTGGAGCGCAAACGGGTGTAGTGGGCAAAATGGCCAATGGCCTTGTCCGGCAGGTGATGGCCTTCGTCAAACACATAGACCGTGTCACGGGGATCAGGCAATACCGCGCCACCCCCCAACGCGAGGTCGGCGAGCACCATGTCGTGGTTGGTGACGATCACGTCCACCTTGCTCATGCCTTCCCGGGCCTTGTAGAAAGCGCACTGGCCGAAGTTGGGGCAATGACGATTGGTGCACTGGCTGTGATCGGTGGTCAGGCGCGCCCAGTCCTGGTCTTCAAGGGCCTGGGGCCAGCTGTCGCGGTCGCCGTCCCACTTATTGCCGGCCAGCTTTTCGATCATGCTGGTGAACAGCTTCTGGCTGGCCTCATCGACTTCGATCTTGAAGCCTTCTTCCTCGAACAGCTGCGCCGTCGCGGTTTGCGCGTGGCCCTCTTGCAGCAGCATGTCGAGCTTGGACAGGCACATATAGCGGCCACGGCCCTTGGCCAGGGCAAAGCTGAAGTTCAGCCCGCTGTTGCGCATCAGGTCCGGGAGGTCCTTGTAGACGATCTGCTCCTGCAGGGCGACCGTTGCCGTGGCAACCACCAGGCGCTTGCCCGCGGCCTTGGCCACAGGAATGGCAGCCAGGCAGTAAGCCACGGTTTTGCCGGTACCGGTGCCCGCTTCTACGGCGACCACAGCCGGGTCGCCACTGCGGTGGTTTTCTTCGTCGGTGTCGATATCGCCCAGCACCTTGGCCACTTCAGCGATCATCAGACGCTGACCGTAACGCGGCTTGAGGCTCTTGAATTCGAGAAAACGCGAGTAAGCGCCCTGGATCTGAGTTTTGAGTTCGGTACTAATCATGGTTCTTCGGGCGCAAGAAACGCTGGATAAATTTTCAGTGGTTCGAATGACCGCTATCATACCCCGCTAATTCATCCCGCGCCGAACGGAGTACCCCAATGACCGCCTTTGCCCTCGCCTACAGCCTGCATGTACTGGCCGCCCTGATCTGGGTGGGCGGCATGTTTTTCGCCTGGATGATCCTGCGCCCGGCGGCTGTCACGGCCCTTGAAGGCCCGGTACGGTTAAAGCTGTGGGTAGAAGTGTTCCAACGTTTTTTTGTATGGGTGTGGATCGCAGTGGTGATTTTGCCGATAAGCGGTGTAGGTCTTCTGCAAATGCGCTTCAACGGTTTTGAAACGGCGCCGCGCTATGTGCAGATCATGATGGGCTTGTACATCGTGATGGTGGCGTTGTTTATCCGCATTCAATCGCTGCAGTTGCCTGAGTTGCGCAAGGCCGTCGAAGCCCAGGCTTGGGCTGACGGGGCAGCGGTAATGGGGAAAATTCGCCGGCTGGTGGGGTGCAATCTGATTGTGGGGCTGGTGTTGGTGGCAATTGCGGCGGCTCGGCCGACTTTTTAAAAGCCGGATGGGTGTAGCTGCCGAAGGAACGAGGCGGCGTCCGGCTGCGCAGCAGTCGTACAACCATTTAATTACGGGGTATCAGAGGGTTCGTGTTTGCAGTGTTTGCGACGACGACAGCAAGGCATTTGGCCTTTAATATCAGGCGTTTCGTACGACGTTTCGCTTTCGTTTCCGTGAAACTTCCTAGAAAATCCCGTTCGCTTGCGCCGCTTAAAATCGGGGAATAGTCTCGGCCCATCGCTGCAAAGCTGGCCAAGGGTTATGTCGACAAGTTGCTGGACACGCTGGTAACGCACTGAAGCAGCACGCGCCTGATTGGCGACAGGCACGTCGTTTATTTATACGTAGCTGTGCCGCAAATCAACTGATCCACCGGTTACATATCCGGCATTTGCGTCTAACTGAAATATTGGTTTCGCTCTTACAGCGAGTCACTTTGCAAAAGCGGCAAAGTAACCAAAGCGCTTGCGCCCCATCGTACGGCCTTCGCTGCGCTCAGGTTCACTCGCTCCGGTCCTGTTCCGTGGGCACGCCGCCACGGGCCATCCTGGCCCATCGCGACTCTCCCGGCATCCATGCCGGTCGACCCACTCCACAGAACCTCCACTCGCCCTCCCGGGAGGGCAGGCAGATCAAAAGCACAGCGCCCTCGAGGCGGCCGACCGGCCGGCCTGTTTGGAGTGAATGTGTTGCGCAATCTGCGCTTAGCGCCTCAGCGGATATTGCGTGCCGTGCACAGGTTACAACCGCTGGATAGTCACAGCACCTGCCGTACCCGCTTCCCCCGGCTGCCCGGCCAGGCCCGGCTTGCCGGACTTGCCGCCATCGGTGCGATACACCACACAGCCCTTGGCTTTGCCGCCTGCGCCAGCCCGTCCGGCCTCGCCGGGCTTGCCGCCCGTACCGCCGTCAACCCGCACACGGACTTGTTCGGCCGGGTAGTCACGCGGCAGCTCAACCCGCACCTGCCCGCCGGCCGCACCCGGTTGCCCGTTACCTCCATTGTCGCCATTGGCTCCGGAGCCCGCCGCGCCCCAAGTACAGCCTGGCTCTTCGCCATTACCGCCATCAAGCCCGGCAAAACCCGGCGCTCCCGTACCGCCACGGGCATCAATGGACAGTTGCGGCGCTTGCAGTGACTCAATTCGCAGGCTCAGGTCCCGGGCTGGCCGCGCAGGCTTTTCAAAGGTACCGGTGGCGCCACGGGCATTGATCTGGCTGCCCTCGCCCAGTTCGGCACGCGCCACCCGCAGCGCGATGCCGTGCTCGGCAGGAACGATAGTGATGCGTGCTTCACGACCCAGCTGCAGTTGGTCGATATCGACCTGGGTGATCCCCGCTGGAATCAATAACGTCCCGTAGTCAGCAACATCAAGCTTTTCCAGGCGCAATACACTGACGTTAGCGGGCAGGCGCATCATCGAGTTGGCCTCGACCGAGACGACCTCGGCCTGAGCAAAAGGGCTGCACAAGGCAGCCAACAAACATAACTTACGCATGGCTGGAATCTCGTTCGCGGGAGGCAGGAAGGGTATGTGCGTGAAAAATTCCAAACACAAGAATCAACAGGCGATCACGCCAGGGATGGCGGCGGCCTTGCAGGCGACCTTTGAACAAGAGCACCTCAAGCCCATGGGTCAGCACCAACAGGCTGCCAACAAGGTTGATCAGCACATCGAACGGGTAGACCAAGGGCTGGTACAGATTACTCAGCACCAAGGCCCAAACTATCAGTGTCAATGCTTTACCCAGCCCCCAAAGCACCCTCATACATCCGCCTTTAGCATGTTCTTTGGCGCACATTAACGGCTTGTACAAGCAGGACGCCATAGACCGTCATAAAAAGATTCGCCGCAACTTCGACTGGCCCGGGCAAAACCGCGGCGATACCAAGGGTTAACGAATGATCAGAATCTCGGTACGTCTGTTTTGGGCGCGGCCCTCAGGGGTCTGATTGCTGGCCACAGGGTTCGACTCACCGGCTCCCTCCACGGAAACAAACTGGCTGCGCGGTACACCGCTGTCGATCAAGTACTCAACCACCGACTGCGCCCGTGCCTTGGACAGTTTCAGGTTGTAGGCCTCATTGCCCACACTGTCGGTATACCCTGTGACCTTCAACTGGGCGTTGGCGGCGTCTTTTTTTAGGCGCGCGGCTATGATATTGAGCTTTTCCTTGTCCGCCGCAGTCAACCGGGCAGAGTTGAATTCGAAATTCACATCACGTACTACAATGGCCTCTTGCTTGACGACCACCACTTCTTCAACCACCACCACGGCCACAATCGGGCAGCCCGCAGCATCGACTTTCACGCCTTGGGGCGTATCAGGGCACTTGTCGCGACTGTCCGGAACACCGTCGCCATCCGCATCGCCGTCACCGTGTACCCAACAGTAAGCCGCGGCCATGCCCGCACCGAATACGGCACCACCCCCCGCCCAGGCCGAGCTTTTTATTGCACCCAAGGCCGCCCCGCCCACACCGCCGACTGCAGCACAGGTGGGCCAGTCAGTTTTTTGCAACCCGGCACAGCCCGTTAATACGCCGGTGAGAACAACCAGAGGTACTGCTGTTCTTATGATGCTCATAAAAGGGTCTCTCCTGAGGGGCGGCGTTTGGCCGATGCAAGGCAAAGTAAAGACTGCGCTCAGGGTGTGCGCCAGCAAAGTGACAGTAGCGGCAACAGCCCACTAGGCCGCGCGGCTTGCGCAGGCTAGTCTTGGACGCTCTAAGTGAGGACCTTCGATGACGCCCGGTATTTCTACACGTACACCCCAGCAAGCGCTGGCGGCCTTGCTGGATCGTTATGCGCCACAACGCCTGCTCGTGGTCGGGGCCAGCAGTTTCCCGGCACTGGCCGCCTTCGAGGCTGCGCACCCCGGCGCACAGGTGGCCCGAGCAGCGCCTGGCCCGTTGCCCGAAGACCTGGCAGCGCAACGCTTTGACCTGGCACTGGTGATCGACTGCCTGGAGCACCTGCCCAAAAACAGCGGGCTGCAATTGCTGGGCGGCATTCGCAACCTCAATGCCAGTCGCATTGCCGTGCTGGCGGATCTCACAGCCTGCAATTGGAAAGAAACCGACTTTTACGCCCTTGCTTTACAAAGCAATGAGAGGTTTCAGCGTGACGAGCAAGTCCTGACGCTCTTTACTTACGACTTGCGCGAATACAAACAAGTACCCGACTGGCTAAACGCCAGGTTTTGGGCAAACCCGGAAAACTTTGGCAAGTATTGGTGGTAACCCGATGAGCACATCCATTTGCCCCTGCGGCAGCGGCAACCTGCTGGAAGCCTGCTGCGGGCACTATCATGACGGCCACCCGGCCCCGAGCGCCGAAACCCTGATGCGCTCACGCTACAGCGCCTATGTATTGGGGCTTGTCGACTACCTGGTCAGCACCACCCTGCCTGTGCAGCAAGCCGGGCTGGATCGCCAGTCCATTGCCGACTGGAGCGCGCAGAGCACCTGGCTGGGCTTGACCGTTGAAAGCAGCGAAGTGTTCGGCGGCCAACCGGAACACGCCTTTGTGACCTTTACTGCACGCTGGCACGACGCCAATGGTGAGCACAGCCACCGCGAGCGCTCATCCTTTGTGCAAAGCGCCGGGCGCTGGTACTTCATCGACCCCACCGTACCGCTCAAGGTCGGGCGCAACGACGCTTGCCCATGCGCCAGCGGGCTGAAGTTCAAAAAATGCTGTGCCGGTTTTTTCGGTCAATAGGCTGGACTCTGAGGGTTAAACAATGGACGTGCGGGCCCGAACAATAAAAACAATCGCCCTGGCCATGCTGCTGATGGTATCGGGATGCACCTCCTGGTTCGACTCAGGCGACAAGGACCCGGACGTGCATCTGGAAAAAGTCGAACTGGTGCAGGCCAAGCTGCTGGAGCAGCGCTTCAGGCTGCATTTTCGGGTCGACAACCCCAATGACTCGACACTGACCGTACGCGGCCTGAGCTATGCCGTGTATCTGGGCACCATCAAGCTGACCGAAGGTGAGAACGAACACTGGTTCAGCGTGCAACCCAACAGCAGCGCCATGTACGTGATACCGGTGCGTACCAACCTCTGGCCGCAGGTGCGCCCGCTGGTCAATTTGCTTGAAACACCCGACCAGCCAATCCCCTACCGACTCGAGGGCACACTGCAAACCGGGCTGTTCTACGGTTACGACGTGCACCTGACGCGCAAAGGCGAGATAATCCCCGGCGATTTTATTCCAGAGTGATTGAGCAATGACCCAACAACCCCACGTTCATGGCCCCGACTGCAACCACGATCATGATCATGGCCACACCCATGACCACGATCACGGTCATGTACATGGCCCGCATTGCGGCCATGCACCTCAAGAGCCTGTGCGCAACGAGCTGAAAGACGTTGGCCGCAACGATCCCTGCCCGTGCGGCAGCAGCAAGAAATTCAAGAAGTGCCACGGCGCCTGATCCCTCGGGACGCTTTGCAAACGCCGCACAGGGTCCAGTGTCCTGTGCGGCGTTTGTGTTTTTGCTTTATGAAAAAGTGCGTCACAAACCATGACCTGCTTTCATCCGACGCGCTTTTGGGGGTAAAACTGACAGCCCACAGTCGATGACCGCCTCTGATGGTCGTCAGGTGCTGGGTGAACATTCCCTTCTGGAGCCCTTCATGATCGATCTTTATTACTGGACCACTCCCAACGGCCACAAAGTCTCATTGTTTCTTGAAGAAGCTGGCCTGCCCTACAAGGTTCATCCGATCAATATCGGCAAGAATGAACAGTTTGCTCCGGACTTTTTGAAGATAGCCCCGAATAACCGCATCCCGGCCATTGTTGATCAGGCACCGGCCGACGGTGGCGAGCCACTGTCCTTGTTCGAGTCCGGCGCGATCCTGCTGTACCTCGCGGAAAAAACCGGGCAATTTTTACCAAAGGACCTGCGCGGCCGGCAAATGGCCCTGCAATGGCTGTTCTGGCAAATGGGTGGCCTGGGGCCAATGGCCGGGCAAAATCATCACTTCAACCGCTTCGCACCGGAAAAAATCCCGTATGCGATCAAACGCTACACCGAAGAGACGGCCCGTTTGTATCGCGTATTGAACAAACAGCTGGAAGGCCGCGAGTTTGTTGCGGGTGACGAATACAGCATCGCCGACATGGCGATTTACCCGTGGATCGTGCCCCATGAATGGCAGGGGCAGAACCTGGATGATTTCCCGGCCCTGAAGGCCTGGTTCCAGCGAGTCAAGGCGCGCCCGGCTACAGAACGTGCCTACGCACTGGTGGATAAAATCAACCCGCCGAAGTAGTGCATATAGCGCTTGCACGGTGTCATCGGCCTCACTAACGTAGCGGCTTTCGATGACACCACCCCCGCAGGAGCTTTGCCATGGCCTCGCCAGCCTTTACTTCTTTACTACCCCGGTTCGGCGTTGCCGCGGCAATGGTCAGCCTGCTGGGCCTGGCCGGTTGCCAGATAAACAACCATGCCACTGAAAGCCTGGTGCCAGCCTCTGGCGTGCAACCGCTCAAGGGCCTTGCACAGAACGTGTCGGTACGCCGCAACATCCAGGGCATGCCGCTGATCGAAAGCAGCAGCTTCCATGACGCCCTGTTCACCCTGGGTTATGTGCATGCCGGTGACCGAATCAGCCAGATGGTGCGTTTGCGCTTGCTGGCCCAAGGCCGCTTGGCCGAGCTCAACGGCGTTGATGCACTGGAAAGCGACCGGTTGATGCGCACCGTCAATCTGAAAAAGAACGCTGACGAGCTTTATAAAAGCGCCTCACCGCGACTTAAAAAGTTTTTCGAAGTCTACGCTCGCGGAGTCAACGCCTACCTGTTCCGCTACCGCGACAAATTGCCGGCCGATCTGGCGCAGGCCAGCTACAAGGTCGAGTACTGGAAACCCGAGGACTCGGCGCTGATTTTCAGCCTGTTGAACTTCGGCATGTCGGTCAACCTGCAAGAAGAACTCAACGCCCTGGCCCTTACGCAAAAAGTCGGCACCGACAAACTGCCCTGGCTGATGCCAACCTATCCCAACGAAGCCCTGCCCAGCAGCGAAGCCGACAAGCTCAAGGGCCTGGCCCTGGGCAGCCAGTTGCAAGGCTTGAGCGGCGTGTCCCAGGCCCTTGAACAGGTGAAGCAACTGAGCCTGCCAGGTGTCACGGCATCCAGCGACTGGGCCATTGGCCCGCAGCGCAGCCGCAGTGGCAAGAGCCTGCTGGCCAACGATATCCATCAACCCATAGGCGTGCCTTCGGCCTGGAACTACGTGCAGATTCGCGCCCCCAAATACCAGGCTGCCGGGGCAACCATTGCGGGCTTGCCGACCCTGTTTGCCGGGTTCAACGGCAAGGTGGCATGGGGTATGAGCATGGCCATGGGCGACAACCAGGATGTGTTCCTGGAGAAGCTCAAACGCCAGGGCAGCAGCCTGTACTACATGGCGAACGGCAAGTGGCTACCGGCGACGGTGCGCAACGAAACCTTTTTCGTCAAAGGTCAGCGTCCGATTCGCGAAGTAATTTACGAAACCCGCCACGGGCCTTTGCTCAACAGCACCCTGGGCAGCCCCAATGCCCTGAACAGTAGCCTGGGCCTTGCCCTGCAAACCCCGGACTTGCAGGGCGACAAAACCCTCGACGCATTTTTTGACCTGTCCCGTGCCCAGAACAGCGAAAAAGCCTCGGATGCCAGCCGTGAAATCCGCGCTGTGGCGCTGAACCTGCTGTATGCCGACGCCAACCATATCGGCTGGCAAGTGACCGGG
This sequence comes from Pseudomonas sp. FSL R10-2964, assembly GCF_009600035.1. Classification (NCBI taxonomy): domain Bacteria; kingdom Pseudomonadati; phylum Pseudomonadota; class Gammaproteobacteria; order Pseudomonadales; family Pseudomonadaceae; genus Pseudomonas; species Pseudomonas sp. FSL R10-2964. The sequence continues at coordinate 13,266 of NZ_WIWH01000021.1, forward strand.
CTCTACCCCAACCGCCGTGAAGGCCTTGGCCTGTTCCCGTCGCCGGGCTGGGATGGCCGCTACGATTGGGAAGGTTACGCCGACCCGATGCTGCACCCCTACGACCAGGACCCGACCCAGGGCTGGCTGGGTACCGCCAACCAGCGTACGGCCGCCTATGGCTACGGCATGCAACTGTCCAACTCGTGGCTGTCACCTGAGCGCAGCGAACGCCTTGCGCAACTGGCAGGCAGTGGCAAACAGGACGCCCGCAGCATGATAGCCATGCAGTACGACCAGACCACGCTGTTCGCAGCCAAGCTGAAAACCATGTTCAGCGCCCCCGGCATGGCACAGCCTCTGAAACAGGCGATCGCGGCATTGCCCGCGCCAGAACAGGCCAAAGCCCGTGAAGCTCTTGGCCGGCTGATGGCATTTGACGGCAAGCTCGGCGCCAACTCGGCCGATGCGGCAGTGTACGAACTGTTTTTGCAGGAAAGCACCCGGCAGATCTTCCTGGATGAACTGGACCCCGAGAACAGCGCCAGCTGGCAGGCATTTGTGGCCAATAGCAACCTGTCTTACCCGGCGGTAGCCGATCACTTGCTGGGCCGCGAAGACAGTCCTTTCTGGGACGATAGCCGCACCACGCAAAAAGAAGACAAACCGGCCATTCTGGCCCGCAGCCTGGCCGGGGCGATCAGCATCGGTGACAGCCTGATGGGCAACGATCACAAAGCATGGCAGTGGGGCAAGCTGCATCAGTACGTATGGCGCAATGCCAACGGCCAGACTGTTCGCGCCCCCGTTATGGCAGGCGGCGATCATACGACCCTCAATACGGCGGCCTACCACCTCGCGGGCGCAAACTTCGAGGTGACGCAGATACCGGCCATGCGCATGATCATCGACTTCGGCCAGGTCGAACCGATGATGGCGCAAAACAGCACCGGGCAATCGAGTAACCCGGCCAGCCCGCACTACACCGACGGTATCGATCCGTGGCTCAAAGGGCAGTACATCAGCTTCCCGATGCAGCCGCAGAACTTCGACAAGACCTACGGCAAGACCCGTCTGACCCTGGTTCCGGGCAAGTAACCGAGAGCCACAGCCTGCCCTCTCATGCACAAAGCCGGGAGAGGGCATATGCTGAGTAAAAGGTGCAATTTTTCATTTGTATGTCGCCCATAATATGCTTCGATTGGGGCGACTGGCACAGCGCTACTGTCTGGCCATCTGAACTTGGCTCACAAGGACGTCTCCATGCAGCGACATCAAATTCATCCTTTGCTGGCACCTGTCCCGGGCACTGAACGGCTTATTCACAGTTTTCATTACGGGCCTGCCCAGCCCCGAGGCAAGATCTATATCCAGGCCTCACTGCACGCGGATGAATTGCCCGGGATGCTGGTCGCCTGGCACCTCAAGCAGCGCCTTGCAGAGCTTGAGGTGGCGGGACGGTTGCTCTTTGAGATAGTCGTGGTACCAGTGGCCAACCCGGCTGGCCTTGAGCAGGTCTTGATGGATATCCCGCTGGGGCGTTACGAGCTGCAAAGCGGGCAGAACTTCAATCGTAACTTCCTGGACCTGAGCACGCAGATTGGTGATGAGCTTGAAGGCCAGCTCAGCGATGATCCCGCACAGAACCTGCAATTAATCCGCCGTCGCTTGCGCGAACTGCTGTCAGCGCAAGTGCCGACAACGCAGTTGCACTCCCAGCGCCTGACCCTGCAAACGCTGGCCTGCGATGCCGATATGGTGCTGGACCTGCACTGCGACTATGAGGCCGTACCCCACCTGTACACCACGCCTGAAGCCTGGCCGCAGGTCGAACCGCTGGCGCGCCACCTCGGCGCTCAAGCCAGCCTGCTGGCAACGGACTCCGGCGGGTTGTCGTTCGATGAGTGCTTCACCCTGCTGTGGTGGCAACTACAGCAGCGTTTCGGTCATTGCTATGCGATTCCCCAGGGCAGCTTTTCCGTAACCCTGGAATTACGCGGCCTGGCAGATGTGAACCACAGCCATGCAGGGCACGACTGCCAGGCGCTGATTGATTATCTGATCGATTTTGGCGCGATTGACGGAGAATCCGTGCCTTTGCCACCCCTTCTCTACCCCGCCACCCCTTTGGCCGGCGTAGAGCCCGTGGCAACACCGGCAGGCGGGCTGCTGGTGTTCAATGCCAGGCCGGGGGAGTATCTGTGCGCTGGCCAGTTGATTGCCGAGATCATTGACCCCATCAGCGACAAGCTCACACCGGTTTACTGCGCCAGCGCAGGTTTGCTGTATGCCCGCTCTCAGCGGCGAATGGCCACCGCAGGCATGGTGATTGCCCACGTGGCAGGCCGCGAAGCCTATCGTAGCGGTTATCTGCTATCGCCTTGAGCCACTACGGGATCAGGCAACCGGCGCAGGCGGAGGCTCGTCAGGCAGCGTTGGCACGCCCGGTTCGGGTTCGATCGGTTGCGGGCTGTCCGGGTCAGGCTGGCCGGGGATGCCACCTGCATGCAGCTGTGGAAAGGCCAGCAGAGACCAGGCCAGCAGCCCGACCTGATTGGGCTCGAGGTTTGCCAGTTGGGCGCGGATACTCGGATCAATCTTCATAAGGCACTCCTGAGCGATGATCCGGCTCGCTGGATGCGTAACCGGAAATACACTCAATAGAGTGCATTTGCGCTCAAGAATTCCCTCTGTTCGTCAGGTGCGAGGCAAGGTCACGCCGCGCTGGCCCTGATACTTGCCGCCACGGTCCTTGTACGACACTTCACACTCTTCGTCAGATTCGAAGAACAGCATTTGTGCCACGCCTTCATTGGCGTAGATCTTGGCCGGTAATGTCGTGGTGTTGGAAAACTCCAGGGTCACATGACCTTCCCACTCGGGCTCAAGTGGCGTCACGTTAACGATGATGCCGCAACGCGCGTAGGTACTTTTACCCAGGCAGATGGTCAGCACATTGCGCGGAATACGGAAGTACTCAACGGTGCGTGCCAGGGCGAAGGAGTTTGGCGGGATGATGCAAACGTCGCTGGTGACATCGACAAAGCTGCCCGCGTCGAAATTTTTTGGATCAACGGTCGCCGAGTTGATATTGGTGAAGACCTTGAACTCGTTTGCGCAACGAACGTCATAGCCGTAGCTCGAAACGCCGTAGGAGATCAGACGGTTCTCGCCTTCTTCACGCACCTGACGCTCGACGAAAGGTTCGATCATGCCGTGCTCTTGCGCCATGCGGCGAATCCACTTGTCTGGTTTGATGCTCATGGCGGGTGTCCTGAATAGCGAGGTAGAAAATTCTGTTGGGCATCTTACCGCCCCCCAAGGCCCTGTTCAAAAATCTGGGGAAAAAATATCGAAATTAGCTTGAGATCCCCTGAATACAGGGTGTGAGGGCAACCGTCAGTCACGTTTTTGAATAATCCTTCGCAAAGACCCTTTGCACGTTCGGAAAAAAGCGTTAAGGTGGCGCCACTGTGTTGCTTGTGTCACTGAGAATCTCTACACGATATGTTGAATTTCGATCCAACCATCTCCAAGAATTTTTCCTGCTCTTTGCACTCAGTCTCGGCCAGGGCTTTTCCTGCGTCGCAGTTATCTTTGTTCAAGGAGTTACACCATGTCTAATCGCCAAACTGGTACCGTTAAGTGGTTCAACGATGAAAAAGGCTTCGGCTTCATCACTCCACAATCCGGTGACGACCTGTTTGTTCACTTCAAAGCTATCCAATCCGACGGCTTCAAAAGCCTGAAAGAAGGCCAACAGGTTTCTTTCATCGCTACTCGCGGTCAGAAAGGCATGCAAGCTGAGGAAGTTCAAGTTATCTAACTTGTACTGATCCAGTAAAAAACCCCGCCCTTAAAAGCGGGGTTTTTTTATGCCCGTAATAAACCCAGGCACGATTTTGTAGTCGCTGAAGAGGCACGAGGCGGCGATGGGCTGCATAGCGGCCCCAATTTCTGAAGGCCCTGGGGGCCTTATCGCAGCCTCGTACCTCGTCAGCGACTACAGGTATTGCATCGCAATTCAGTCGTCAGTGGTCGTAATGGTCGGCATAGCCTGCGAAGCCGCTTCATGCAGGACAATACGCGCACCCACCTGTCGGGCCAGCTCCTGATAGATCAAGGCAACCGGGCTGTTGGGGTCAGCCACCGCTGTTGGCTTGCCATTGTCGGCCTGCTCGCGGATTTCCATCGACAGCGGCAGCGAGGCCAGCACCTCAACGCCATATTGCGTTGCCAGCTTCTCCCCCCCACCCTCACCGAACAGATGCTCTGCGTGACCACAGTTCGAGCAAATGTGTACCGCCATGTTCTCCACGACACCCAGCACCGGAATGTTGACCTTGCGGAACATCTCGACACCCTTGCGTGCATCCAGCAAAGCCAGATCCTGCGGCGTGGTCACAATCACCGACCCGGTCACCGGGACTTTCTGTGCCAGGGTCAGCTGGATATCGCCGGTACCCGGTGGCATATCAATGACCAGGTAATCAAGGTCATTCCAGGCCGTTTGTGTCACCAGCTGCAGCAACGCACCCGACACCATCGGACCGCGCCACACCATCGGCGTGTTGTCGTCAGTCAAAAAGGCCATCGACATGACTTCAACGCCATGGGCTTCGATGGGCACGAACCACTTCTGATCACGAATCTTCGGCCGCGTACCTTCAGCGATGCCAAACATCACGCCCTGGCTCGGACCATAAATATCCGCGTCCAGAATCCCCACCCGCGCACCTTCACGGGCCAGCGCCAGTGCCAGGTTGGCTGCGGTGGTGGACTTGCCGACACCGCCCTTGCCGGAAGCCACGGCCACAATGTTCTTCACATTGGCCAGGCCCGGGATTTGCGCCTGCGCCTTGTGCGCCGCAATCACGCAGTTGATCTCGACCTTGGCCGAGGTCACGCCATCCATGTTTTCGATGGCGGTTTGCAGGATCTGCGCCCAGCCACCCTTGAACAGACCGGCGGCATAACCCAGTTCAAGCTGAACACTGACGCGCTCACCCTTAACCTCTATGTTGCGGATGCATCCGGCACTGACCGGATCCTGATTCAGATAAGGGTCGGTGTATTGGCGAAGGACGGCCTCCACCGCTGCGCGATTAACTGCGCTCATGGGCAACTCCCGTAAAGACTGAGTAAAACAGGCCGCTATCGTACCTGTAATAAACCACCGGCAGCAGGCTTTTGAACCGCACAAAAACAGCACAAACGATCAGATACGCCAGCACGGGGTGAAATATATTGCCCGGCGCTTTATAGTGGCCGACCACCGTCTCATCAAGTAGCCGAGCCCCATGTCCGAGCCACGCAATATCTTAGTCACCAGCGCCCTGCCCTATGCCAATGGTTCAATTCACCTTGGCCATATGCTTGAGTACATCCAGACTGATATGTGGGTGCGCTTCCAGAAACTTCGCGGCAATCAGTGCACTTATGTCTGCGCAGACGATGCCCACGGCTCGGCCATCATGTTGCGCGCCGAGAAAGAAGGCATCACCCCCGAGCAGCTGATCGCCAACGTCCAGGCTGAACACAGCGCCGACTTTGCCGAGTTCCTCGTCGATTTCGACAACTTCCACTCGACCCACGCCGAAGAAAACCGTGAGCTGTCGAGTGCGATCTACATCAAGCTGCGCGAAGCCGGGCATATCGCTACCCGCTCGATCACCCAGTACTTCGACCCGGAAAAGAAAATGTTCCTGGCCGACCGCTTCATCAAGGGCACCTGCCCTAAATGCGGCACTGACGATCAGTACGGCGACAACTGCGAAAAATGCGGCGCCACCTACGCGCCAACCGATCTGAAGAATCCCAAGTCCGCCATCTCCGGCGCCACTCCGGTGCTCAAGGATTCCGAGCACTTCTTCTTCAAGCTGCCCGACTTCGATGCCATGCTCAAAAGCTGGACCCGCAGCGGCGCCCTGCAGGATGCTGTAGCCAACAAGATCGCCGAATGGCTGGATACCGGCCTGCAACAGTGGGATATCTCCCGCGATGCGCCGTACTTCGGCTTCGAGATCCCGGACGCGCCAGGCAAGTACTTCTATGTATGGCTGGACGCACCAATCGGCTACATGGCCAGTTTCAAGAACCTCTGCGCCCGCCGTCCAGATCTGGACTTCGACGCGTACTGGGCCAAGGACTCCACCGCCGAGCTGTACCATTTTATCGGCAAGGACATCGTTAACTTCCACGCCCTGTTCTGGCCAGCCATGCTCGAAGGCGCAGGCTATCGCAAGCCTACTGCCATCAACGTTCACGGTTACCTGACCGTCAACGGCCAGAAGATGTCCAAATCCCGCGGCACCTTTATCAAGGCCCGCACCTACCTGGACCACCTGGCACCGGAATACCTGCGCTACTACTACGCCTCCAAGCTGGGTCGCGGGGTTGATGACCTGGACCTGAACCTGGAAGACTTCGTACAGAAGGTCAACTCGGACCTTGTCGGCAAAGTGGTCAATATCGCCAGTCGTTGTGCAGGCTTTATTCACAAGGGTAACGCCGGTGTGATGGTCGAGGGCAATGCTGCTCCCGAACTGACCGAAGCGTTCCTGGCCGCCGCACCAAGCATTGCCGAGGCCTATGAAGCCCGTGACTTCGCCCGTGCCATGCGTGAAATCATGGCGTTGGCCGACCGTGCCAACGCCTGGATCGCTGACAAGGCTCCTTGGGCAATGGCCAAAGTTGAAGGCAAGCAAGCTGAAGTTCAGGCGGTCTGCGCACTGGGCATCAACCTCTTCCGCCAGCTGATCATCTTCCTCAAGCCGGTCCTGCCAGTACTGGCTGCCGATGCAGAGGCATTCCTGAATGTCGACCCCCTGACCTGGAACGATCACCAGGTGTTGCTGGCCAACCACCAATTGAACGCATTCAAGCCATTGCTGACCCGTATCGACCCGGTCAAGGTCCAGGCCATGACCGATGCTTCGAAAGAAGACCTGGTCGCCAGCCAGACCGACACCGGCAGCGCTGCACCACAGGGCAACGGCGAACTGGTCAAGGAGCCGCTGGCCGCAGAAATCGAGTTCGATACCTTCGCTGCCGTGGACTTGCGCGTCGCGCTGATTCTCAAGGCCGAAGCGGTTGAAGGTGCCGACAAGCTGCTGCGCCTGACCCTGGATATTGGCGACGAGCAACGCAACGTGTTTTCGGGAATCAAGAGCGCCTACCCGAACCCGGCCGAGCTTGAAGGTCGTCTGACCATGATGATCGCCAACCTGAAGCCACGCAAAATGCGCTTTGGCATATCTGAAGGCATGGTGATGGCTGCCGGCCCTGGCGGTGAAGAAATTTACCTGCTCAGCCCGGACAGCGGCGCCAAGCCAGGTCAGCGCATCAAGTAACACTGCCCCTTTGCACCGTCTGGTGGCCTGCAGGCCACCAGACGCTGTTCATCAGTAGCCGCCCCTCCCGTCATGCCGGATAATCAGCCGTCTTTACCGAGCTGAACGATCTTGCACCCACGCTTGACCGTCACGCCCCTAATTATCTCTGCGCATGTTGAGCGTCGCCCAGATGCGACCCGCTGTAGCTGGACTGATCACACCATGAGCCTGATTCAACGTATTGATGCTTTACTGCCGCAAACTCAATGCGGGAAATGCGGCCATCCTGGCTGCAAACCCTATGCGCAAGGTATTGCTCAAGGCGAGGCAATCAACAAGTGCCCGCCTGGCGGTGCCGAAACCATTGCTGCACTGGCCAGCTTGCTCAGGGTTCCCGTACTGCAACTGGATACCGATCGCGGCCAGGCCCCACCGCAAGTGGCCTATATTCGCGAAGCCGAATGCATCGGCTGCACCAAATGCATTCAGGCCTGCCCGATCGATGCCATTCTTGGCGCCGCCAAACTGATGCACAGCGTGATTATCGATGAATGCACCGGTTGCGATCTCTGCGTTGCGCCATGCCCGGTGGACTGCATCGAAATGCACCCGCTGCCTGCCAATGTCATCCCGATTGTCGGCGGCCTCGCTCAGAATGAAGAGCAGTTCAACGCCCGTAACCAGAAACGCGAGCATGCCCGCAAGCGCTTCGAGTCGCGCGACGAACGCCTGCGCCACGAAGAGCTGCACAGGCAAGCTGAACGCCTTGCCCGTGCCCAGCGCCCGCCTGCAGCAACTCTCAGCGGCACGCAAACGGATTTCCCCGGGGCAGCATCAGGCAGCCTCAATGACGCCGCACTTAAAAAAGCCAAGGTCACTCTGGCCATGGCCCGCGCGCAATTGAACAAATCGTTGAAGGCCTTCGGGCATCCGCCAACCGCACAGCAGCAATCTCAGCTGGTTATTCTGCAACAGCAGTTTGAATCCGCGCAGCAGGCACTGGCTCAACTGGAGTCAATGCCCCTGGCCGCCACACCCGCACCGATAGCCAATACTGCCGAACTCAAACGGGCAAAAATCCAGCTGGCCATGCGCCGCGCCGAACTTAAAAAAGCCATGGGCCAAGAGGTGTCCGGCACCGAGCTGACACTTTTGGCTGACGCTGTCACTCAGGCAGAATCCGCACTCAATGCGCTGGATCCGGGCAAGACTTGAAAAAACCATATAAGCGCCCCACCGTTTATCGGACTGCTCTTCAGGAACGTTTTTAACCATGAACGCCGTAAAGCGCCTTGAAATATTTCGCCGGTTTCACGAAGACAACCCTGAACCTAAAACCGAACTGGCCTATTCATCGCCTTTTGAACTGCTTATCGCCGTGATCCTGTCTGCACAGGCCACTGACGTCAGCGTTAACAAGGCAATGGCCAAACTGTTTCCGGTCGCCAACACACCAGAAGCCATCTACGCTCTGGGAGTGGAAGGACTGTCGCACTACATCAAGACCATTGGCCTGTATAACAGCAAGGCCAAGAACGTGATCGAAACCTGCCGTTTATTGATTGAGCGCCATGGCAGCCAGGTCCCACAGACCCGAGAAGAGCTTGAAGCACTGCCCGGGGTAGGTCGTAAAACGGCAAACGTTGTGCTCAATACAGCTTTCCGGCAACTGACAATGGCTGTAGACACCCATATTTTCAGGGTCAGCAACCGAACCGGTATTGCCCCTGGCAAAAACGTGGTGGAGGTCGAAAAAAACCTCATGAAGTACGTACCAAAACCCTACCTGCTGGACGCCCATCACTGGCTTATCCTGCACGGGCGCTACGTGTGCCAGGCGCGCAAGCCTCGGTGCGGCAGTTGTCGCATAGAAGACCTGTGCGATTTCAAGGAAAAAACCTCTGATGATTGAGTGATAGGCGTTCTATGGGCTGATCGATTGAGAAAATCTTTTTTACCCAACGAGCGATTATCGCTATAAGGGGCGCCATTAGCTGTCTTAGCCTGGAGTGAATTGAATGAGCACTGGCAAAGAAGAACTGGAAGTAGAGGAAGATTTCGCAGTAGTCGATTCGGACGAAGTCGTAGAGCCTGTTGTCGAGGTCGCTAAAACCAATCTGGCCAAACGCCGCACCATTGACGCACTGCTGGAAGAAAAACGGCTCAGAAAAGAGCTGGAAGATTATGGATACGACCTGTAATCCCGGAGATACGGCATCAAAAGCCTCCTGTTGTGGAGGCTTTTGCTCAGGGGGCTTGGGGTATTACATCTTCAAGCCCCTCTCTTCACACCAGGCCATTGCGCTGTGCCAGCTCAATCAAATCTACAAGTGAACGGGCATTAAGCTTCAATAAAAGGCGCGTTTTGTAGGTGCTCACCGTTTTATTGCTCAAAAACATGCCATCCGCAATTTCCTTGTTACTCTTTCCACGTGCCAACTGCTGCAACACCATCATTTCTCGCCCAGAAAGGCGATTGACCATATCTGCCTCACTGGCATTCCCCAAGCTTGAACGTACTGAGTGCAAGGCTTGATTCGGGAAATAACTGTAGCCAGACAGTACGGCCTTGATTGCACTCAACAGTTCAGTCAAGTCCTGCTGCTTGCATACATAACCGGCTGCACCGGCTTGCATGCAACGCATGGAAAAGTGACCCGGGGCTTGTGAAGTCAACACCAGCACCTTGATAGGCACTGCCGGTGTGGACAACCGCGCTATAACTTCAAGCCCGTCAAGCCTAGGTATTCCAATATCCAGAATTACGATATCAGGCGCATATTCACGCGTAAGCTGCAAAGCATCCACACCATTATCCGTCTCTGCAATAACCTCGTAGCCATGTCGTTCCATGAGCATACGCACAGCAAGACGAATTACAGGATGATCATCCACGATCAGCACTTTATTCATGGGCCATTCCAATTTATCGCTGTTCGAATTTTCAGAACCAGCACCATAGCCTAGTCGCAACAAACTGGGCATAGCACCCCCTCAAGCATCAACAACCAAAGACATTTCCTACAAATATTGGAGATCAACCCTACAGATATCGCCCATTGAAACGCCCCCCACACACTTTCGTCACAAGCTGCCAGACATGGGAAGACCGAAACTCAAGAAAGCGCCGAGAATTAAAATAAAAACCCAACATAGAACTGCAACACTTTCACACAGATAACGAAATCGCACCCACTTAAGACACATTCAAAAAACCAGATATAAAACACATTCAAAAATCTGACCAAACAGCCTGACAACTCAACTACATACCCCACCCCCATGGCCTGCCGCCCAAATAAAATGCCCCACCCCCATTAAAAACCACAAAAAACACAGTGACAAATCTCAATGTTCATTCAAATTAAATCTACTATTTTTCCAAGGGAAAATATTACAATTTCATGCTTACAGAATCGGACTACAAATCATTAGGAAAACACCTAAAGCATTAAATCACGCTAAAATAACGGCAAGACGTTCGCCCAGGCAAACCCAACCAAGATAAAAATAAATATTCGATAGATACGTTCATCCACCTACAACTCCCTCTCAGACTTATCATTCAAATCAGTCACTGACTAAAAACCTTACACCCTTTACAAAAAACACTTAACGCCCTTTAACAAGGTCCGATCTGATAACGACAGCCCCCCTACAAAAACAAACCTCTTATTCAAGAAATCGATAAATTCCGCCAGCCGGGCGCGACACAATCTCATGCAATTGATTTGCGCCTTAAAAAAAACACGACTAATTTTAAAAAACGCTAGCAACTCCCTGAAGAAAGCGCTGAACCAATCACCCGACTTACATTGACCCTGCACAGATACTCCAAGCTGGCCATACACCGCCAAGAAGCGCCTTCTTCCTTATCATTCCGACTTTTACCAAAAGGCACTTTCATGATGAAAAACACCATAAAAATCAACCACCCACTTACCGTTATCGCTGTTTTTTCAATGCTGACGGAAGCGTCCGCTGCAGTCTCTCTCCCTTATATCGACAGTGAGCATCAAAAAATATACGTATGGTTCCTGATTGTGTTCCCATCACTTCTGATCACGTTGTTTTTCCTGACCTTAAACTTCAATAACAAAACACTTTATACCCCCGCTGACTTATCCAAAGCCGAGAATACTCCGGAAGGGTTCTCTCAGCCGACTGGCCCTTGCCTGAAGCAAGGCAATTCATTTGCAAGCACAAGTACATCCGCACAACTATTTATACCCGCCTGCCCTTCAGGCTCCCCGTACAGCTTATACAGACCCCATAACATCTTCCTTCAAGGCCAAAGAGTCCACCACGTAGACCCTCCCCCGTTTCCACCCCCCGAAAGAGCGCACGCAACATTCTTTGCCAAGAGTCATGCATGGAGAGAGGGCTCAGAGTTAAAAACACTTTATCTTATGGACCTGAACTACCTGCACTTGCTCTCCCCTCATAAAGGCACTGCCGAAGAGGTATTACATATCTATTACAAAGCAACCCGCAAATATAAAAACACGCCCCCCAGACATGCTGTACTGCTACTGCTTACCAACCAGCACTCCAGTATTCCTCAGGAAACTATTCGACGGGCCATCGACAACTTCAAACATACGTCATCCATCAACCATACAACCATTATCAGCTACAACACCGACGCACACAGATTCACCCTGCTTAACTCACCCCGCCCCCAAACAAATACCTGAATTGCAGGCAAAAAAAAGCCCCAGCCAATTGGCTGGGGCTTTACCAGGCGAGCTGTATCAGAACAACTTGCGCCCTTTATTTGCAGCAATACGCATGCGCAATGCATTCAACTTGATGAAGCCGGCAGCATCGGCCTGATTGTAAGCACCGCCATCCTCTTCAAAGGTTGCGATGTTGGCATCAAACAACGACTCGTCAGACTTGCGACCGGTAACAATCACGTTGCCTTTGTACAGCTTGAGGCGAACAACACCGTTAACGTGAACCTGCGAAGCATCAATCATCTGTTGCAGCATGATGCGCTCAGGGCTCCACCAGTAGCCGGTGTAGATCAGGCTGGCGTACTTTGGCATCAACTCGTCTTTCAAGTGAGCGACTTCACGATCCAGAGTAATCGACTCAATGGCGCGGTGAGCACGCAACATGATGGTGCCGCCCGGGGTTTCATAGCAACCACGGGACTTCATGCCAACATAACGGTTTTCGACGATATCCAGACGGCCGATACCGTGTTCGCCACCAATGCGGTTCAACGTTGCCAGAACAGTCGCAGGTGTCATCTCAACACCGTCCAGCGCAACGATGTCGCCATTACGGTAGGTCAGTTCCAGGTACTGCGGCTTGTCAGGAGCGTTCTCCGGAGAGACGGTCCACTTCCACATGTCTTCTTCGTGCTCAGTCCAGGTATCTTCGAGCACACCACCTTCGTAGGAGATATGCAGCAAGTTGGCATCCATCGAGTACGGGGATTTTTTCTTGCCGTGACGCTCGATCGGGATTGCATGCTTTTCAGCGTAATCCATCAGCTTTTCACGGGAGAGCAAGTCCCACTCACGCCAAGGAGCAATAACCTTCACCCCTGGCTTCAAGGCATAGGCACCCAGTTCAAAGCGAACCTGGTCATTACCTTTACCCGTTGCACCGTGGGAAATGGCATCGGCGCCCGTTTCATTGGCGATTTCAATCAGGCGTTTGGCAATCAGCGGACGAGCAATGGATGTACCCAGCAGGTACTCGCCTTCGTAAACGGTGTTGGCGCGGAACATCGGGAAAACGAAGTCACGAACAAACTCTTCGCGCAGGTCATCAATGTAGATTTCCTTGACGCCCATGGCTTGCGCCTTGGCACGTGCAGGTTCGACCTCTTCACCCTGACCCAGGTCAGCGGTAAAGGTTACGACTTCACAGTTATAAGTATCCTGCAGCCACTTCAGGATCACCGAAGTGTCCAGGCCGCCCGAATAAGCCAGAACGACCTTGTTTACGTCCGCCATGCCATCACTCCACGGGTTGTTCGAAAAGCCGAACAGTCTACCGCCCACAGCCATGAATTTACAGAGGCGCGACAGCTTAAGACGACAAAGCGACAGTTTATATCAAAGACGCGACGAGACCGCTGCTTCAGGAAATAGCCGCTGGATTGCTGGGACCTACAGATGGCGCAGCTTTTTCAGGCACAGGGAGCCGTTCCAGGCGGACGCTTACCCGGCGATTTTTCGCCCGGTTTACCCGACTGGTATTCGCCGCCAAGGGGTATTGCTCACCATGAAATCGCACCGTGATCTGCGACTCCTGCAGGCCGTTCTGCTTGAAATACTCCATTACCGCCAATGCCCGGCGGCGCGACAGCTCACGATTGGTCAAGCGATTGCCCTGATTATCGGAATAACCGTCGAGGATGACGTGATTGACTGTAGGGTCTGCCTTCAAGTATTCGACCATGACTTGCAAGTTGACCCGGGCCACCGCGTCCAGTTCGGTCCCCCCGCCAGGGAAACCGATCTGGCTTTGTCTGACCTGCTCAAAGTTTTTCGGTAAAAGCTTTGCGGTACAGGCCTCGTAGTCGCCGTAAGCCTGGCGAAACCTGACAGGGAGCAGGCGTACTTCCGAGACATTGCCCTCACGAGAATAATGCCTTATCAAGGGGCTGCGCCCCTCAATCAAGCCTCGAAACAAGTTGGCGGCCTGCGCCTGGGAACTGTTGAAAAGCACCTGCCCACGGCCAATACGCACCGAGCCCAGGTCAATATCACCACGGCCCGGTTGCCAGGGCGCAGCGGCGGCCAACAGCTTGGCAGAGCCCTCGCCCAACATTGAGTTGTAGGCATTAAGACGAAATACAGCCTGTTCTCCTGCACGCCTTACAAAAGCACCCGAACCAAAATCGGTAATCGGCTGAATCAGACGGCATTCGAATTTGTCACCTTCCACTTTCCACTCGATATTCTCCAGCCGCGTCTGAAAAGTCAGAGCCATGGCTGGCAGGCTGGCAAACATACTGAGCAGGATGAAATAACGCTGGCGCACGGGAGGCTCCACAGGCTTGTACGGCAAAAAAACAGGCCACAGATTTACGGCATGCTCATCAGATATCGGTCAGCAATCACAAAACTTGATAGCGAGTGCCTGCTAGAGTCTTTTCCGGTAGCATTCACCTCAGTTCGACCCGCCTGGAATCCCCAATGTCTGACCGCCTGACCCTGCTGCGTCCCGACGACTGGCATATACATCTTCGCGATGGTGCTGTGTTGCCTCACACTGTCGCGGATGTAGCGCGCACTTTTGGCCGCGCCATCATCATGCCCAACCTGGTACCCCCGGTGCGCAATGCCGCCGAGGCCGACGCCTATCGCCAGCGCATCCTGGCTGCACGCCCCGCTGGCAGCCGCTTCGAGCCGCTGATGGTGCTGTACCTCACCGATCGTACCCAGCCAGAAGACATTCGCACGGCCAAGGCCAGCGGATTCGTCCATGCAGCCAAGCTGTATCCGGCCGGGGCAACGACCAACTCCGACTCCGGTGTAACCAGTATCGACGCGATCTTCCCGGTTCTGGAAGTCATGGCCGAAGTCGGCATGCCTTTGCTGATCCACGGTGAAGTCACCCGAGCCGGCGTAGACGTCTTTGACCGCGAAAAGATCTTCATCGACGAGCATATGCGCCGCGTCGTAGATCGTTTCCCGACGCTGAAAGTCGTGTTTGAGCACATCACCACCGCCGACGCGGTGCAGTTCGTCAACGAGGCTTCGGCCAACGTCGGCGCAACCATTACCGCTCATCACCTGCTGTACAACCGCAATCACATGCTGGTTGGCGGCATTCGCCCGCACTTTTATTGCCTGCCGATCCTCAAGCGCAACACCCATCAGGAAGCCCTGCTGGATGCGGCCACCAGCGGCAGCGAGAAGTTTTTCCTGGGCACTGACTCGGCACCTCACGCCCAGCACGCCAAGGAAGCGGCGTGCGGTTGCGCCGGGTGTTATACCGCCTATGCGGCCATCGAGATGTACGCCGAAGCGTTCGAACAGCGCAATGCGCTCGACAAGCTGGAAGCCTTTGCCAGCCTTAACGGCCCGCGCTTCTACGGCTTGCCCGCCAGCAACGAACAGATCACCCTGGTTCGCCAGGAGTGGACCGCCCCAACCAGCCTGCCTTTCGGCGAGCTGACCGTAATTCCGCTGCGCGCCGGTGAAACACTGCGCTGGCGCCTGCTGGAGGAACAGCTGTGAGTGACGACCATTATGATGACGAACACGAAGGCGGCCATGGCGGCGGTCCACGCCACCCGATGGCAGAGCGCTTTCGCGGTTATCTGCCGGTCGTAATCGATGTTGAAACCGGCGGTTTCAACAGTGCTACTGATGCATTGCTGGAAATTGCTGCCGTAACGATCGGCATGGACGAAAGAGGCTTTGTGTTCCCCGAACACACCTATTTCCACCGTGTAGAGCCGTTTGAAGGCGCCAATATCGAAGCCGCTGCACTGGAATTCACCGGTATCAAGCTCGATCACCCACTGCGCATGGCCGTCAGTGAAGAGACAGCCCTGACCGATATCTTCCGCGGTGTGCGCAAGGCCCTGAAGGCCAATGGCTGCAAACGCGCCATTCTGGTGGGGCATAACAGCAGCTTCGACCTGGGCTTCCTCAACGCCGCTGTCGCGCGCCTGGACATGAAGCGCAACCCTTTCCACCCGTTCTCGAGCTTTGACACCGCGACCCTTGCTGGCCTGGCCTATGGCCAGACCGTCCTGGCAAAAGCCTGCCAGGCCGCCGACATCGACTTTGATGGGCGTGAAGCACACTCGGCCCGTTACGACACCGAGAAAACCGCCGAGTTGTTCTGTGGCATCGTAAACAGCTGGAAACAAATGGGCGGCTGGAAAGACTTCAACGACTGATCCTGTCGTAAAGGCTTACAGCGCACCATAAAAAAACCGGACACTGGGTCCGGTTTTTTTATGCCTGAAACTGACGATTACAGCTGGTCAGCATTTTCAGTCAGGTAAGCCGCAACACCTGCAGTCGAAGCGGTCATGCCCTTGTCGCCTTTTTTCCAGTTGGCCGGGCAAACTTCGCCGTGCTCTTCGTGGAATTGCAGGGCGTCAACCAGACGCAGCAGCTCGTCCATGTTGCGGCCCAGTGGCAGGTCGTTGACGATCTGCGAGCGCACAACGCCTTTGTCGTCGATCAGGAACGCGCCGCGCAGAGCCACGCCGCCTTCGGTTTCAACGTCGTAGGCCTTGCAGATGGCGTGATTGATGTCGGCAGCCATGGTGTATTTCACCTGGCCGATGCCGCCATTGTTCACTGGCGTGTTGCGCCATGCGTTGTGGGTGAAATGGGAGTCAATGGACACCGCAACCACTTCAACATTGCGCGCCTGGAACTCAGGAATACGGTGATCCAGTGCGATCAGCTCGGACGGGCATACGAAAGTGAAGTCCAGTGGGTAGAAGAACACCAGGCCATATTTGCCTTTGATGGCGGAGGACAGCGTGAAGCTGTCAACGATTTCGCCAGTGCCAAGTACGGCGGCGACGGTGAAGTCAGGGGCTTGTTTGCCTACGAGTACGCTCATTGGATATCTCCTGGTGTGCAGCGTGAAAAACAGAACCTGATTGGGCAGCCGTTGAAAACGACGCCAGGCAATCAGCTCCCGGGTAAAAAGACAGGTCATCATACACCGCTCGTCGGAACTGGCAGGCACCCTTTTTCACCCGCCCGAAAGCGCTCAAAAGAACCGTTCGTCAGCACAGTGCCTGAGACCCTCAATTGAGACTCAAGGTACTTTGACAATCATTCTCGTTAACATTAAGATCCTTGGCATTGAATCCCAACCAGCGATGGTTCTTATTTATGTACGTTTGCATTTGCACTGGCGTCACCGATGGAAAAATCCGCGACGCAATCTACGACGGTTGCTGCAGTTACCGTGAAGTGCGTGAAGCGACAGGTGTTGCCAGCCAATGTGGCAAATGTGCCTGTCTGGCCAAGCAAGTGGTTCGCGAAACCCTTTCCTCGCTGCAAGCCAGCCAGGCTGTCATGAGTTTCCCGGCAGAATTTTCAGTCGCCTGATTAACCAATTCCAAAGAACCGGACATAGCGTCCGGTTTTTTTATGCCCAGAATTCAAGTGCTTAGGCCCAAGACGCGGAACACAAACATTCTTATTCCGATTAATTTTCATTTATTATTCAAATACTTAGGTTTGACAGTCTGCAAGGTGCGGATCAAACTCTGCCCTATATACAGTTAATTAAGGCAGGCCCCAGCCATGAAAGGCGACATTTCGGTTATTCAGCACCTCAACAAAATTCTCGGCAACGAACTGGTCGCAATCAACCAATACTTCCTGCATGCACGCATGTATCAGGATTGGGGCCTGGAGAAGTTGGGCGCGCATGAGTACCACGAGTCCATCGACGAGATGAAACACGCGGACAAACTGATTAAACGCATCCTGTTCCTGGAAGGCCTGCCAAACGTACAGGACTTGGGCAAGCTGCATATCGGCGAGCACACCAAGGAAATGCTGGAGTGTGACCTGCGCATCGAGAAGACTGGCCACGCCGACCTCAAGGCCGCCATTGCCCATTGTGAAGTAGTTGGTGACTTTGGCAGCCGGGAAATGCTCGAAGATATTCTTGAGTCGGAAGAAGAACATATCGACTGGCTGGAAACTCAGTTGGGCCTGATCGACAAAGTGGGTATTGAGAATTACCTGCAATCGCAAATGGGTGAGTAACTAACACCCATTAAAAAGCCCCGCCTTGTTTATCACAGAGGCGGGGCTTTTTTATGCGTGCGACAAAACAACTGTCACGACGCGACTGATATCACGCTTCAGTCTTGTTTGCTGCGGCTTTCTCGACAGCTTCTTTGATCAAAGCCTGCAAAGAACCATCAGCGGCCATTTCAGCCATGATGTCGCTACCGCCAACCAGCTCGCCACCTACCCACAATTGCGGGAAAGTTGGCCAGTTGGCGTACTTTGGCAGATTGGCACGAATTTCAGGATTCTGGAGGATGTCCACGTAAGCGAACTTCTCGCCACACCCCATGACTGCCTGAGCAGCTTTAGCCGAAAAGCCGCACTGCGGGGCATTCGGGGAGCCTTTCATGTAGAGCAGAATGGTGTTGTTGGCAATCTGGTCTTTAATAGTTTCGATGATATCCATGGAGCACCTCGGCTGAACTTTCCGACGCAGATGTCGGCACGGTGGCGCATTGTAACGGAAAGCCGAGCGCGACGCTCGGTCTCCCCGACAGACAATAGTATGCCCCTGCTCCCTCCACAAAGCTTGTTGTCCCTGCCGAGAAACGATGGCTGCGAGCAGTTAAACCCCGCCTCATGACAGGAATGCTGACAACGCCATCGCAGCCGTCGCTCCTCGCCAGCGATGACAAATACGACGACCTCGCCCCCCCTCGCAATTGCCAAGCTACGCCACGGCAGTGTACAAATGGGCAGCTGAGGTGAGGCAAACCGCCTGATGTGGCTCATGCAGCGCAAGACCCGCTCAAACCTCTATACATATGACCCTTATTGGCAAGACGCGACATTTCCTTATAAGATCGCGCCTTCCCCTATTTCGTCGCCCCGTGCGGCTTTCGCCGCAGGTCTCGCCCGTTTTTCCGAAAACCCCGGCCTTGAGCATCTGCGATCGTTGCAAAAAAAGGTAGTTAATGATGAGCGCAAGGCACTTTCTCTCCCTGATGGATTGCACTCCCGAAGAGCTAGTCAGCGTGATTCGCCGCGGCATCGAGCTTAAGGACCTGCGCCAGCGCAGCGTTCTGTTCGAACCCTTGAAAGGTCGCGTACTGGGCATGATTTTCGAAAAATCATCGACCCGCACCCGCCTGTCATTTGAAGCTGGCATGATCCAGCTCGGTGGCCAGGCCATTTTTCTGTCACCACGAGATACCCAACTGGGTCGTGGCGAACCGATAGGCGACTGCGCCATCGTCATGTCACGCATGCTTGACGCCGTCATGATCCGCACCTTCGCCCACAGCACCCTGACCGAGTTTGCGGCCAATTCCCGCGTACCGGTTATCAATGGCCTGTCGGACGACCTGCACCCATGCCAGCTGCTGGCTGACATGCAGACCTTCCTTGAGCATCGCGGATCGATCAAGGGCAAGACCGTGGCCTGGATTGGTGACGGCAACAACATGTGCAACAGCTATATAGAAGCGGCTATCCAGTTTGACTTCCACCTGCGTGTTGCCTGCCCGCAAGGCTATGAACCAAACCCCGAGTTCGTGGCGCTGGCAGGCGAACGCGTTACCATCGTTCGCGACCCGCGTGATGCCGTGATTGGCGCCCACCTGGTGAGCACCGACGTATGGACATCAATGGGTCAGGAAGACGAAACGGCCAAGCGCCTCGAACTGTTTGCCCCGTATCAGGTCAACCGTGCCCTGCTCGACCTGGCGGCCGATGACGTGCTGTTCATGCACTGCCTGCCTGCTCATCGCGGCGAAGAGATCAGCGTCGACCTGCTGGACGACCCTCGCTCCGTGGCCTGGGATCAGGCCGAAAACCGCCTGCATGCGCAAAAAGCGCTGCTCGAATTCCTTGTCCAACCGGCGTACCAATCCGCATGAGTCAGCCGCTATTGCTAAACCTTCGTGATCTGGCCTGTGGGTATCAGGGCCAGAGCGTGGTGCAAAACCTCAACCTGCATCTCAATGCCGGTGATATCGGCTGCTTGCTGGGCTCTTCGGGGTGCGGCAAAACCACGACATTGCGTGCTATTGCCGGGTTCGAACCGGTACACCAGGGTGAAATCAGGCTGGCAGGCGAAGTGATCTCCAGCGCCGGCTTCACCTTGGCACCCGAGAAACGTCGTATTGGTATGGTGTTTCAGGACTACGCCCTGTTCCCGCACCTGAGCGTGGCCGACAACATTGCCTTCGGCATTCGCAAGCACCCGAACAAAGACCGTGTGACCGAAGAGCTGCTTGAGCTGGTCAACCTTAAAAACCTGGGCAAACGCTTTGCGCACGAGTTATCAGGTGGTCAGCAGCAACGCGTTGCCCTGGCCCGCGCCCTGGCACCCGAGCCGCAACTGCTGTTGCTGGATGAGCCATTCTCCAACCTGGATGGCGAGCTGCGCCGCAAGCTCAGCCACGAAGTGCGCGATATCCTGAAAGCCCGTGGTACAAGTGCGATTTTGGTGACACACGATCAGGAAGAAGCCTTCGCTGTCAGCGATCATGTTGGCGTGTTCAAGGAAGGCCGCCTTGAACAGTGGGACACCCCTTACAACCTCTACCACGAACCTCAGACGCCCTTTGTGGCGAGCTTTATCGGTCAGGGCTACTTTATTCGCGGCCAGTTGCTGACACCTGAATCGGTACAAACCGAGCTGGGTGTCTTGCGTGGCAACCGTGCGTATACCTGGCCAACGGGCGGTGCAGTGGATGTATTGCTGCGCCCGGACGATATCGTCTACGCACCGGACAGCGATTTGAAGGCGCGGATCATCGGCAAGACATTCCTCGGCGCATCGACCCTTTATCGCCTGCAACTGCCGACAGGCAGCCAGCTGGAGTCGATCTTCCCGAGTCATGCCGACCACTTGCCTGGCGCTGAAGTGGGTATTCGCGTTGCCGCCGAACACCTGGTGATGTTTCAAACCAGCGGCAGCATAGCGGCGCAAATCCCGCAATCCGAATCAGGTGTAAGGCGTTTCAGCACAGCGCACTAAAAACCTGTGGCAGCGCTTACGCCCTGCCTACTTCTGCGAACTTCGCTTGCGTGTGCTCTGCCAGCACCGCAGGCGCCAGTTCCACCTCCAGGCCGCGTCGTCCGGCGCTGACAAAAATAGTCGAAAAACCCTCGGCACTTTTATCAATAAAAGTACGCAGGCGCTTCTTTTGCCCCAACGGGCTGATCCCGCCAAGCAGATAACCTGTGGAGCGCTGAGCCGCCGCCGGGTCCGCCATTTCGACTTTCTTCACCCCCGCTGCCTGAGCCAGCGCTTTCAAATCAAGACTTCCGACGACCGGTACGACGGCAACTAGCAACTCGCCCTTTTCACTGCTGGCCAACAGCGTTTTGAACACTTGCGCAGGCTCCAGGCCAAGCTTTTCTGCGGCCTCCAGGCCGTAGGATGCCGCCTTGGGGTCGTGTTCATAGCTGTGTACCCGATGTTCGGCGCGAACTTTTTTCAGCAGGTCCAGTGCAGGCGTCATGACAGCTCCAGTTTTGCAGAGGAGAAAGAAATACGATGGCCGATTTTAGGCTATTACCCCGTAAAAAGGCGCTGAAACCGAGGTTACAGACCCTGCATGTAGCTAAAAAGTTACCTTTACCCCTCTCAATTCGTAGTCTTTGTTTACATAAAAACCAATACCAAAGCACTCATCTGAAGTCAGAATGTGAATACCCGTTCACTTTCGACCTTTGACAGCAGTGTTTCTTGTCTATATTTTTTCGAATCTGAATATACTCACACGACTCAGCCTGACAGCGTAAAACACAAATACGCAGTTCCCGGTCCAGGCTCAGGCGCACTGCCACCCTGATTGACGACGTCAAAAAACAACAATAACGAGGTTTTACATGTCGACTGCATCGCAGCACCCCACACTTTCAGGCCAGTGCCTGGCCGAGTTTCTCGGCACCGCACTTTTGATATTCTTCGGTACCGGCTGTGTTGCGGCTCTCAAGGTCGCGGGCGCAAGTTTTGGCCTATGGGAAATCAGTATCATCTGGGGCATTGGCGTCAGCATGGCGATTTATCTGACGGCCGGCGTTTCCGGCGCACACCTGAACCCGGCGGTCAGCATTGCGCTGTGCCTGTTCACCGATTTTGAAAAACGTAAACTGCCTTTCTATATCCTCGCCCAGATCGCAGGGGCCTTTTGCGCAGCGGCGTTGGTTTACACGCTCTACAGCAACCTGTTCTTCGATTACGAACAAGCCCACCAGATGGTACGTGGCAGCCAGGCCAGCCTGGAATTGGCCTCGGTATTCTCGACCTACCCGCACCCTTCGCTGACAACGCTGCAGGCCTTCCTCGTCGAGCTTGTGATAACCGCTATCCTTATGGGCGTAATCATGGCCCTGACCGACGACAAAAACGGCTTGCCCCGTGGCCCATTGGCCCCCCTGCTGATCGGCTTGCTGATCGCCGTCATTGGCAGCTCGATGGGCCCATTGACCGGTTTTGCGATGAACCCTGCGCGTGATTTCGGGCCCAAGCTGATGACTTTCTTCGCTGGCTGGGGGGACGTCTCGTTCACCGGCGGGCGCGATATCCCGTATTTCCTGATTCCCATTTTTGCACCCATCGTAGGTGCCTGTCTGGGCGCTGCCATTTATCGCGGGATGATTGCCCGGCACTTGCCTGACATTGCCCCGGCAGATGCGGTTACCCAAGCCGCTGCGCCTGCAAAGACCCAGGCATCCTGATACCGACTGATGAAACGGGGCGCACGAGACCTACTGCCCGTTACCTGTCTCGCGCCCGCAACCTCCCTCATTCTGCAAGGCACTAACAAATGACCGACACTCAGAATAAGAACTACATCATTGCGCTGGACCAAGGCACCACCAGTTCGCGAGCGATCATCTTCGATCGTGACGCCAACGTGGTGTGCACAGCACAACGTGAGTTCCAACAGCATTACCCGCAACCGGGCTGGGTCGAACACGACCCGATGGAGATTTTTGCCACCCAGAGCGCCGTGATGGTTGAGGCCCTGGCCCAGGCCGGCCTGCATCATGACCAGGTTGCCGCCATCGGCATTACCAACCAGCGCGAAACCACGGTGGTCTGGGACAAAGAAAGCGGCCGCCCGATCTACAACGCCATCGTCTGGCAATGCCGTCGCAGCACCGAGATCTGCGAGCAGCTCAAGCGCGACGGTCACGAGCAATACATCAGCGACACCACCGGCCTGGTGACCGACCCGTACTTCTCCGGCACCAAACTGAAGTGGATCCTCGACAACGTCGAAGGCAGCCGCGAACGGGCGCGCAAAGGCGAACTGCTGTTTGGCACCATCGACAGCTGGCTGATCTGGAAATTTACCGGCGGCAAAACCCACGTTACCGATTACACCAACGCCTCGCGCACCATGCTCTTTAACATCCACACTCTGGAGTGGGATGCCAAGATGCTGGAGGTGCTGGATATCCCGCGCGAAATGTTGCCTGAAGTGAAGTCGTCTTCAGAAATCTACGGCCGCACCAAAAGCGGTATCGCCATCGGCGGCATTGCCGGCGACCAACAGGCCGCGCTGTTTGGCCAGATGTGCGTCGAGCCCGGCCAGGCCAAGAACACCTACGGCACCGGCTGCTTCCTGCTGATGAACACCGGCGCCAACGCCGTGAAGTCGACCCACGGCATGCTGACCACCATCGCCTGCGGCCCCCGCGGCGAAGTGGCCTACGCCCTGGAAGGCGCCGTGTTCAACGGTGGCTCCACCGTGCAATGGCTGCGTGACGAACTGAAGATCATCAACGACGCCCACGACACCGAATACTTCGCCAATAAAGTCAAAGACAGCAATGGCGTGTATCTGGTGCCTGCCTTCACCGGCCTCGGTGCCCCCTACTGGGACCCGTATGCCCGTGGCGCACTGTTCGGCCTTACTCGCGGCGTACGCGTAGACCACATCATTCGTGCTGCGCTGGAGTCGATTGCCTACCAGACACGGGACGTACTGGACGCTATGCAACAGGACTCCGGCGAACGCCTCAAAGCCCTGCGTGTAGACGGTGGTGCCGTAGCCAACAACTTCCTGATGCAGTTTCAGGCAGACATCCTCGGCACCCAGGTTGAACGCCCGCAAATGCGTGAAACCACGGCCTTGGGCGCTGCCTACCTGGCGGGTCTGGCTTGCGGCTTCTGGGGCAGCCTGGATGAACTGCGCGGCAAGGCGGTGATCGAGCGCGAGTTCGAACCTGCACTGGACGAAAGCTGCAAAGAGAAGCTCTATGCCGGCTGGAAAAAAGCCGTAAGCCGTACCCGCGACTGGGAACCTCACGAAGAAAGCAACTAAGTACGGGCAATTACATCTGCGGGCGCCTATGGCGCCCGCAGTTGCTTGAGGCACCTGCGAGTAGCAGACGACGCTTTCCTGCGGCATCATGGGTGAATTTGCTTCGCCGCCCAAAGGAAACTCCATGAATCTGCCTCCACGCCAACAGCAGATCCTCGAACTCGTACGCGAGCGCGGTTATGTCAGCATCGAGGAAATGGCTCAGTTGTTCGTCGTCACGCCGCAGACCATTCGCCGTGACATCAACCAGTTGGCAGAAGCCGACCTGTTGCGCCGCTACCACGGTGGCGCCGCCTATGACTCCAGTGTAGAGAACACCGCCTACGCCATGCGGGCCGACCAGATGCGCGATGAAAAGCGCCGCATTGGCGAAGCCATTGCCGCCCAGATTCCCGATCACGCCTCGATTTTCATCAATATCGGCACCACCACCGAGTCGATTGCCCGGGCGCTGCTCAACCACAATCACCTGAAAATCATCACCAACAACCTGCATGTTGCGTCGATCCTGAGCGCAAAAGACGACTTCGAAGTACTGATCGCCGGCGGCAATGTGCGCCGCGATGGTGGCATCGTCGGTCAGGCCAGCGTCGACTTTATCAACCAGTTCAAGTTCGACTTCGCCTTGGTTGGTATCAGCGGTATCGATTCTGACGGCAGCTTGCTGGACTTTGACTATCAGGAAGTACGCGTATCCCAGGCGATTATCGCCAATGCCCGACAAACTATCCTGGCAGCGGACTCCAGCAAGTTCGGCCGCAATGCAATGGTCCGCTTGGGCCCGATCACCTTGATCGATTGCCTGGTCACCGACCAGCCGCCCGTGCCGGAGCTGGCGCAACTGCTGGCCCAGAACAAAATTCGTCTGGAAGTGGTGTAACCGCACTCAGATAGTGATGCGGGTTCAGATGCTGTGGGGCGGGCTTGCTCGCGATGGCATCACCGCAACCTGACAGGTGAGCCGCAGCGCCTGCATTGCGAGCAATGCCTGCTCCCGCAGAATCATTGCCCTACACTAAAATGTTCGAAATTCTTCCTTTCGACGCCCTTCGATGAGTTTTTTCAATCGAAGGGTGCTGGCTGCGCGCGCCTTTATCCGCTAATATTTTCGCAAATGAACATTAATGTTCGAATTCAAATATGCGTAAAGAACGCGAGGCCAACCCATGCCCCTGACCACCTTGCCTGCCACTCCCCTCGCTGAGGTTTACGACGTCGCCGTTATTGGTGGTGGAATCAATGGTGTCGGGATTGCGGCAGATGCAGCCGGGCGCGGCCTCTCGGTGTTCCTTTGCGAAAAGGACGATCTGGCCAGCCACACGTCCTCTGCCAGCAGCAAGCTGATCCACGGTGGCCTGCGCTACCTCGAACATTACGAGTTCCGCCTGGTGCGCGAAGCGCTGGCCGAACGCGAAGTGCTGCTGGCCAAAGCCCCGCATATCGTTAAACCGATGCGTTTCGTATTGCCGCACCGACCGCACCTGCGCCCGGCGTGGATGATCCGTGCCGGCCTGTTCCTGTATGACCATTTGGGCAAGCGTGAAAAGCTGGCTGGTTCAACCAGCCTCAAGTTCGGTGCCAACAGCCCCCTTAAAGCAGAAATCACCAAAGGTTTTGAATACTCCGATTGCTGGGTCGATGACGCGCGCCTGGTAGTGCTCAACGCCATGGCCGCGCGGGAAAAAGGCGCCCATGTTCACACCCAGACCCGTTGCGTCGGCGCGCGCCGTAACAAGGGTTTGTGGGAGTTGAACCTGGAACGTGCAGATGGCAGCCTGTTTTCGATCCGCAGCAAGGCCCTGGTCAATGCCGCCGGCCCCTGGGTCGCCAAATTCATCAAGGACGACCTCAAGCTGGACTCGCCTTACGGCATCCGCCTGATCCAGGGTAGCCACCTGATTGTGCCCAAGCTGTATGACGCGCCAAATGCCTTCATCCTGCAGAACGAAGACCAGCGGATTGTGTTCACCATTCCGTACATGGACCAGTTCACCATCATCGGCACCACTGACCGCGAATACACCGGCGATCCGGCCAAGGTCAGCATTACCGAAGAAGAAACCGACTACCTGCTTAATGTGGTCAACGCCCACTTCAAGCAGCAAGTGAGCCGCAGCGACATTCTGCGCACCTACTCCGGCGTGCGCCCGCTGTGCAATGACGAGTCCGACAACCCTTCGGCCGTGACCCGCGACTACACCCTGGCATTGTCTGGCGCAGCGGGCGAAGCCCCGCTTCTATCGGTATTTGGCGGCAAACTGACCACCTATCGCAAGCTGGCCGAATCGGCCATGGCACAGCTGACACCCTACTTCACCCAGATCAAGCCGAGCTGGACCGCCAGCGCGACATTACCCGGCGGCGAAGGCATGACCACGCCAAAAGCCCTGAGCGAGGCCCTGGTCAGCAAATACAGCTGGCTGGATGCCGCAATTGCCAAGCGCTGGGCAATCACCTATGGCAACCGCTCCTGGAGCTTGCTCGAAGGTGCACAAGGCCTGAGCGACATGGGCGAGCATATCGGCAGCGGCCTTTACAGCCGTGAGGTTGATTACCTGTGCAACCAGGAATGGGCACTGGAGGCACAGGACATCCTGTGGCGCCGCACCAAGCTTGGGTTGTTCACCACGGCCGAGGAACAGGCCCACCTGAGCCAGTACATGACCACCCTTGGCCTGAAACACCGCAAGGTTCAGGCCGCTTAATTCGCGTTTAGATGGCCCGTGGGAGCGAGTCCGCTTGCACGGGCCTTCGCTCCTCCCCCCCCGCACTGCCTGCCTTTCATTCGGTTTTCCGAACGCACTCCCCCCCAATGATTCGGCTTTCCGGGCATCTGCATGCCACCGAAGTCCCGACATAAAACTTTAATTCGTTATAAATCAGCAGGTTAGACTTTAATACCAGGGCTGGCACGACTCATGCTCTACACTCTATGCCGAATGCTTAAACAGAGCGTTTAGCCTGTTGAGACGTTCTGAGTAAAAAAGGGCCTGCAAACGGGCTCAATAAAAAAAACAATGTCGAGGAAACATCGATGCGCATCGTTCCGCAACTTTTGGGCGCAGCAATTGCTGCAGCTCTGATTAGCACTCCAGTTTTTGCAGCCGAATTGACCGGCACACTGAAGAAAATCAAAGAATCCGGCACCATCACCCTTGGGCATCGTGACTCCTCCATTCCGTTCTCCTACATCGCGGACGCTTCCGGCAAACCGGTTGGCTACTCCCATGATGTGCAACTGGCTATCGTTGAAGGGCTGAAAAAACAGCTCGACATGCCGGACCTGAAGGTCAAGTACAACCTCGTCACCTCCCAGACCCGTATCCCGCTGGTGCAGAACGGCACCGTTGACGTTGAGTGTGGTTCCACCACCAACAACGTTGAACGCCAACAGCAAGTCGACTTCTCGGTCGGCATCTTCGAAATCGGTACGCGCCTGCTGTCCAAAAAGGACTCGCCTTACAAGGACTTCGCTGACCTGAAAGGCAAAAACGTCGTGACCACTGCTGGTACCACCTCCGAGCGCATCCTCAAAGCGATGAACGCCGACAAGCAGATGGGCATGAACGTGATCTCGGCAAAAGACCACGGCGAAGCCTTCAACATGCTGGAGTCGGGCCGTGCTGTTGCTTTCATGATGGACGACGCCCTGCTGGCCGGTGAAATGGCCAAAGCCAAGAAGCCTACAGACTGGGCCGTGACCGGCACTCCACAGTCTTACGAAATCTACGGCTGCATGCTGCGTAAAGGCGATCCGGAATTCAAAAAGGCCGTGGATGACGCCATCGTTGCCTACTACAAGTCGGGCAAGATCAACGACACCTACAAAACCTGGTTCGAGTCGCCGATTCCACCAAAAGGCCTGAACCTGATGTTCCCGATGAGCGATGAGCTCAAAGCGTTGATTGCCACCCCTACCGACAAGGCAGCAGACGACAAACCGGCTGAAGAAAAGAAATCCTGATTTCAGCCGGCTGAACCCCCCGGGCGCAAGCCATTGCGCCCGGGGGTGTCGACCACCTTTGGACTAAGCTTCTTATTGCATTAGAGAGCACTCGACCCGCCGGTTATCGAGCGGGCTAAGTGTGCCCGGCGACCCTGCCGGGTGAGAACGGATTCCCTGAAGCAAGTGCTTGTTTATAGACCCATCTGAGGGGAGACCCTGCATGAATTACAATTGGGACTGGAGCGTGTTCTTCAAGTCCACCGGCGTAGGCAGCGAGACATATCTCGACTGGTTTATTTCCGGCCTGGGCTGGACCATCGCTATCGCTGTTGTCGCCTGGATTGTCGCGCTGATCCTGGGTTCGCTGCTGGGCGTGATGCGCACCCTGCCGAACCGCTTTATCGCGGGCATTGCCACGGTATACGTAGAAATCTTCCGTAACGTTCCGCTGCTGGTGCAGCTGTTTATCTGGTACTTCCTGGTGCCCGATCTGCTGCCACCCAACCTGCAGGAATGGTACAAGCAGGACCTCAACCCGACCACTTCGGCTTATCTGAGCGTTGTCGTGTGTCTGGGCCTGTTTACCGCCGCACGTGTTTGCGAACAGGTACGTACCGGTATCGAAGCCCTGCCACGGGGCCAGGAAGCAGCGGCCCGCGCCATGGGTTTCAGCATGGCGCAGATCTACTGGAACGTGCTGCTGCCACAGGCCTACCGGATCATCATTCCACCGCTCACCTCCGAATTCCTCAACGTGTTCAAGAACTCGTCCGTGGCCTCGCTGATCGGTTTGATGGAACTGCTGGCACAAACCAAACAGACGGCCGAGTTTTCCGCCAACCTGTTTGAAGCCTTCACCCTGGCCACGTTGATCTACTTCACCCTGAACATGAGCCTGATGCTGTTGATGCGCCTGATCGAGAAAAAAGTAGCCGTACCCGGTCTCATGTCTCTGGGGGGCAAATAATGGACTTCTTCGATTTCAGCGGGATTGTCCCCGCCCTGCCGGGCCTGTGGAACGGCATGATCATGACCCTCAAGCTGATGGTCATGGGCGTTGTCGGTGGTGTGGCCCTGGGCACCGTGCTGGCCCTGATGCGTTTATCGTCAAGCAAGTGGATGGCCAACCTGGCCGGCGCTTACGTGAACTATTTCCGTTCCATCCCGCTGCTGCTGGTCATTACCTGGTTCTACCTGGCCGTGCCGTTCGTGCTGCGCTGGATCACCGGCAAGGACACCCCGATCGGGGCGTTCGAGTCGTGCCTGGTAGCCTTCGTCATGTTCGAAGCAGCCTACTTCTGCGAAATCGTGCGAGCAGGCGTGCAGGCCATCCCCAAGGGGCAAATGGGTGCAGCCAAGGCCCTGGGCATGAGCTACGGCCAGGCCATGCGCCTGATCATCCTGCCCCAGGCCTTTCGTAAAATGACCCCGCTGCTGCTGCAACAGAGCATTATCCTGTTCCAGGACACCTCTCTGGTCTACACGGTTGGCCTGGTGGATTTCCTCAATGCCTCGCGTTCCAGTGGCGACATCATCGGCCGCTCCAATGAGTTCCTGATCTTCGCCGGTCTGGTGTATTTCATCATCAGCTTTTCCGCCTCGCTGCTGGTCAAGCGTCTGCAAAAAAGGTTTGCCGTATGATCTCGATCAAGAACATCAACAAGTGGTACGGGGACTTCCAGGTACTGACCGATTGCAGTACTGAAGTCAAAAAAGGCGAAGTGGTCGTTGTCTGTGGCCCGTCGGGCTCGGGCAAGTCGACCCTGATCAAGTGCGTCAACGCCCTTGAACCGTTCCAGAAAGGCGACATCGTGGTTGACGGCACCTCCATTGCCGACCCGAAGACCAACCTGCCGAAGCTGCGTTCGCGGGTTGGCATGGTGTTCCAGCACTTCGAACTGTTCCCGCACATGACCATCACCGAAAACCTGACCATTGCCCAGGTCAAGGTATTGGGCCGCAGCAAGGCTGAAGCCACCAAAAAAGGCCTTGAGCTTCTGGAACGCGTAGGCCTGTCGGCCCATGCCCACAAGCACCCCGGCCAGCTTTCCGGCGGGCAACAACAACGTGTGGCGATTGCCCGCGCCCTGGCCATGGACCCGATCGTCATGCTGTTTGATGAACCGACCTCGGCCCTTGACCCGGAAATGGTCAACGAAGTGCTCGACGTCATGGTGCAGTTGGCCAACGAAGGCATGACCATGATGTGCGTGACCCACGAAATGGGTTTTGCCCGCAAGGTCGCCAATCGGGTGATCTTTATGGATCAGGGCAAAATCGTCGAAGACTGTGAGAAAGAAGAGTTTTTCGGTGATGTATCGGCCCGCTCCGAGCGTGCCCAGCACTTCCTCGCCAAGATCCTGCAGCACTAAACACCCGTTCAGCTCCCACCGGCTTGGGTGGGAGCGGGCTTGCTCGCGATGGCAGCGATCCTGGTTAACTGATGAACCGCGCCGCTCCCATCGCGAGCAAGCCCGCTCCCACAGTGGATCTACGTGAACGGTCAACCACTGCACAGTGGTTGACCCAAGGCATCTGTGATGAAATGCGACCCCACTATTTATCGCGGTGCTCCGCCCTCACTTGCCGTGAAACCTCGCCTGCTCCGTCATTTCCTGCTGCCTCTGCTGATCATCCTGTTGACGATCGGCCTGGGCTACGCGGGCTATCGCATCAGTGAACACTTCGGTATTCGTACCCTGAGCGAAACCGGCGAACGCCAACTGGAACTGCATGCCCGTACCGTTGAAAGTGAGCTGGGCAAATACACTTACCTGCCCAGCCTGCTGGAGCTGGAGTCCAGCGTTTCGCGATTGCTCGCCGATCCCTCCGTGCAGAACCGGGTCACCGTCAACCAATACCTCGAAGGCCTGAACCGCCGCAGCCGCAGCCGGGCCATCTATGTGCTCGACACCACCGGCCGCGTGATGGCTACCAGCAACTGGCGGGATACCGACAGTTATCTGGGCGAGGACCTGTCATTTCGCGCCTATTTTCAGGATGCCGTACGCGGCCAGCCCGGACGCTTCTACGGCATTGGCAGTACCTCGGGTGAACCCGGCTACTACCTCGCCCACGGCCTGGAAGAGCAGGGCAAGATCATTGGCGTGGCCGTGATCAAAGTCCGCCTCGAAGCCCTTGAGGAGCGCTGGCAACGCGCCCGCCTCGAAGCCTACGTCAGCGACGAGAACGGCATTATCATCCTGTCCAGCGACCCTACCCGGCGGCTCAAGTCCATCCACCCGCTCAGTGCCGACACCAAGGAGCGCCTGGCCCGCAGCCTGCAGTACTACTGGTGGCCGCTCAACGAGCTGGAACCGCTGGAGCGGGAAAACCTCGCCGAAGGCGTAGAAAAAGTCACCTTCGCCAGCAGTAACGATGTGGTGACCGACCACCAGGAAGTCAGCTACCTGGCGCAAACCCGCAGGCTTAACGACACCCCCTGGGACATCACCCTGCTCACGCCATTGCAAGACCTGCGCCGTGAAGCGGCGAACCAGGGAATGCTGGTGGCGGTGGCATTTGCCTTGCTGGCCTTTTTGCTGATTGCCTGGAATGAGCGACGCAAAGTGATAGCCACTCGACTGGCTGCACGGGAAGCCCTGCAAGAGGCCAACAACCAGCTGGAGCGCAAGATCACCGAGCGCACCACCCACCTGCGGGCCAGCAACGAACGGCTCAAAGGCCAGATACGCGAGCGGCGCCAGGCCGAAGACACCCTGCGCCGCGCCCAGGATGAACTGGTACAGGCGGGCAAGCTGGCGGCCATCGGGCAGATGTCCACCAGCATCGCCCATGAACTGAACCAGCCGCTGGCGGCCTTGCGCACGCTGTCGGGCAATACCGTGCGTTTTCTTGAACGCGGTGATCTCAAGGTCGCCGCGGACAACCTCGGCACCATCAACAATCTGGTCGACCGAATGGGCCGCATCACCGCTAACCTGCGCTCCTTCGCCCGCCGCGGTGACGATCATGGCCAGGCCTGCCTGGGCAAGGCCGTTGACGCCGCCCTGCAACTGCTCGCCAGCCGCATGGAAGAATCAGGGGTGCAACTGCATCGAGACTTCACGGAGGTGGCGCTCAAGATTGATCAAACCCGACTTGAGCAAATTCTGGTCAACCTGATCGGCAATGCGCTGGACGCCATGCAAGGTCAGGCGACACAACCGCAACTGTGGCTGACGGGCGAGCCCAACGACGCCAAATACCGTCTGTGCGTGCGCGATAACGGTCCCGGGATCGAGCCAGAAGCACGCAAACATCTCTTTGAACCTTTCTTCACCACCAAACCCGGCGAACAGGGTCTAGGCCTTGGCCTGACCCTGTCGGCCAGCCTGGCCGCTGCTGCCGGCGGTAGCCTCAGTGTCGAGTTCCCGGTCACCGGTGGTGTCGCATTTGTCCTTCTTTTGCCGCTGGTACAACCTGCTAAGGCCGACACGCCATGAATAACGACCTGACGGTCCTGATTGTTGAAGACGATCCCCATGTTCTGCTCGGCTGCCAGCAGGCGCTGGCGCTCGAAGATATTCGCAGCGAAGGCGTCAGCAGTGCCGAACAGGCGCTGGCGCTGGTAGGCGACAACTTCCCGGGTATCGTCATCAGTGATATCCGCCTGCCCGGAATGGATGGTCTTGAACTGCTCAAGCACCTCAAGGCCCGCGACCGCACCCTGCCGGTGGTATTGATTACCGGGCATGGCGATATTTCCATGGCCGTGGGCGCCATGCGTGACGGTGCCTATGACTTTATGGAGAAACCCTTCTCCCCCGAACGCCTGGTTGATGTGGCCCGTCGTGCGCTGGAGCAGCGCAGCCTGGCGCGGGAAGTCTGGTCGCTGCGCCGTCAGCTTGCCGAGCGTGATTCACTTGAAGGACGCATCATCGGCCGCTCGCCGGCCATGCAGCAGTTGCGCGAACTGATAGCCAACGTCGCCGATACTTCAGCCAACGTGCTGATTGAAGGTGAAACCGGTACCGGCAAGGAGCTGGTCGCCCGCTGCCTGCACGACTTCAGCCGCCGCCAGCCCCAGCAATTTGTCGCCCTCAACTGCGGTGGTCTGCCGGAAAACCTGTTTGAAAGCGAAATTTTCGGCCACGAAGCCAACGCCTTTACCGGGGCAGGCAAACGCCGCATCGGCAAAATCGAACACGCCCATGGCGGCACGCTGTTTCTCGACGAAGTGGAAAGCATGCCGCTCAACCTGCAGATCAAACTGCTGCGGGTTTTGCAGGAGCGCACTCTGGAGCGCCTGGGCTCCAACCAGAGCATCGATGTGGACTGCCGGGTTATTGCGGCGACCAAATCCGACCTCGACCAACTGAGCAAGGCCAGCCAGTTTCGCAGCGACCTGTACTACCGCCTGAACGTGGTCACACTTGAGCTGCCACCTTTGCGCGAACGCCGCGAAGACATCCTGCAACTGTTTGAATACTTTCTGCAGCAATCATCATTGCGTTTCGACCGTGCGGCCCCGGAGCTGGATAACCAGACCCTGTCCAGCCTGATGAGTCATGACTGGCCGGGCAATGTGCGGGAACTGCGCAACGTGGCCGAACGTTTTGCCCTGGGCCTTCCGGCGTTCAAAAAGCCTGGGAGCAATGCAGCGCAGGGGCTGGGGTTTTCCGAGGCGGTGGAAGCGTTCGAACGCAACCTGCTCAACGATGCCCTGCAACGCAGCGGCGGCAACCTGACCCAGGCCAGCCAGGAACTGGGCATGGCCAAGACCACCCTCTTTGATAAAGTCAAAAAATACGGGCTCGCGCACTGATGGATCTGATTCTCAAAGCTGCACTGGGCGCTGGAGTGGTGATCATTCTGGCCATGCTGGCCAAAACCAAAAACTACTACATCGCAGGGCTTGTGCCGCTGTTTCCAACCTTTGCCCTGATCGCCCACTACATCGTCGGCAAAGGCCGCTCGGTGGACGACCTGAAAACCACCATTGTGTTCGGCATGTGGTCGATCATTCCTTACTTCGTGTACCTCGCTGCCCTGTACGTGCTGGTCGATCGCATGCGCCTTGAAGCCTCGCTGGCGCTGGCCGCCGTAGCCTGGCTAATGGCCGCGACCGTGCTGGTCAGCGTTTGGGTACGCCTGCACTGAAACGATGGGAGCGGGCTTGCTCGCAATACAAATGACGCGGTTTGCCAGATAAACAGCAGTGACATCCTCGCTGGCAACCCCGACCCCCACAGGCCAAGTCGTTTGGCCCGCCCCTTGCATTTACCCTATAAAGCCCGCCCTGCCTGGATCGGCGGCGATGACATGGGGTAAATCACACTTTGAATATTCTCGATCTTGATCACAGCCTGACCTCACAAGCACCGATTAAGCAACGTCTGACCGACGGTCGTGCCACACGCCTGGACTTGCTGGAACTGGGGCCGCAACTGCGTCTGTGGTCCACCGAACGCAATTACCGGCGCTTCGCTGAACGCCTGCAACAACGGCCGAAACGCTCCACGCAGCGGCCAGAAATCTTTTTTATAGGCTCCGGCGACTATCACCACCTGACCCCGGCCTTGCTCGCGGACTTGCCCGAACCGATCACCCTGATCCACTTCGACAACCATCCTGACTGGGTGCGCTTTGCCCCCCGCCGCCATTGCGGTTCGTGGGTCAACCGCGCCTTGAAGCTGCCGAACATCAAACGCATAGTCACCCTCGGCCCCTGCAGTGATGACCTGCAAAACCCGCAGTTCAAGGGCGCAAATCTCGGGGCCCTGTGCCGTGGCGATTTGCAACTATTCCCCTGGCAGCATGCTCCCACCAAGGTCTGGGGCCGAATCGGCGACGGCGCAGGGCACGAGCAGCACGAGAACCTGTTGCACTGGCGCAACCTCGCCGATCAGGACTGGCCGACCTTTCTCGACGAGTTGATCCGCAGTCTGCCTACCGAAGCGATCTGGATAACCGTGGACAAAGACGTACTCGCCAGCGAAGACGCCGCCACCAACTGGGATCAGGGTGGTATGCGCCTGACCCACTTGCTTCACGCCCTTCGTGCCCTGGCCACCAGCAAGCGGGTATTGGGTATTGATGTTTGCGGTGAGTTTGCCAAGGCTGCGCACCGCAATGTGCTCAAACGCTGGGAGGCCCGATCGGACCAGCCAGCACCTGGGCGCTGGAGTGAAAGCGATCTGCTGCGCAACTCAACCACCAATGAAGCGCTGATCCATTTATTCGAGGAGCTGTTCCCATGTCCTTGATCGTAATTGCGCTGGTGGCGTTTTCCATTGTGCTCGATGTTATCGGCCAGCTGTGTTTCAAAATCGGCCTGGACCGCTTGCCGGAACTGGAGGGTGGTTTTCGCCTGAATGCCTTCTGGGGTCAGGTATTTAGTGCACCGATGCTGTGGGCTGGGGTCGGCGCTTACGTGATTGAGTTCTTCGTCTGGCTGGAGGCCCTGTCGAGGGCACCCTTGAGCTTGCTATTCCCGGCCGCTGCGCTGGCGTATTGCGGTGTGGTATTCGCCGGCAAGGTGTTCCTGGGCGAACACGTCAGCCGTCGGCGCTGGATGGGCACCCTGGTTATTACCCTTGGAGTGATGCTGGTCTGCATCACCGCAGCTTGAGGAGTTGAGCAATGGCAAACACTGACGGGTTAAAAGCCCCGGATAACGGCTGGCTGCACGGGCGTTTGGGCACGATTGTGCTGTGGGCCTTGTTGATTGCTCTCGAGAGCGCAGGGCAAATAGCCACCAAAATCGGTGGCGATCAATTGGGACAGATGGACTTCACCCTGCAGTGGCTCCAGGCCGTGCTGCTCAACCCGGGAGTATGGGTGGCCATTGCCTGTTATTTCGGCGCGTTTTTTGTCTGGATGCTGATATTGCGCCGCAGCAGCCTGTCGCTGGCGTTTCCCTTGAGTTCACTGGTATTTGTCGGGGTGCTGATGGGCTCCTGGCTGGGCCTTGGCGAGCAAATCAGCGCACTGCACTGGGCAGGCGTGGCGGTGATTGTCGGCGGGATTGCGCTGCTGGCCGATGGTGAACCGGAACATTGAGTCACTGCCTGCTTTCCCTTAGCCCAACCCTCTCTTTCCGGGAGAGGGTTGGGAGGGCCGCTTCAGAATTTGTAACTTACCGCCGTCTGCACCGCGCCCTGATTCACATTGCCCTGCTCGCGTACGATGCTGCTGTCCGCCGCCGCCCTCAGCAGGCGTGTCCAGCTGGCACTGGTCACCAGCGACCAGTTCGCGGTCAGCGGAAACTCGAAATTCTGGGTCAAGGTAACATTCTGGAGGCCGCCACTGGCCTTGTACGCGGAAATCCCTGACGCCTGCGCCTCGCTGTCACTTACGCCAAAAAAGGTCGACATCTGCCGACCATCAGCAAAGTGCACCGCCAACTGGCTGCT
The DNA here is from genome assembly GCF_009600035.1 of Pseudomonas sp. FSL R10-2964. Taxonomy (NCBI): domain Bacteria; kingdom Pseudomonadati; phylum Pseudomonadota; class Gammaproteobacteria; order Pseudomonadales; family Pseudomonadaceae; genus Pseudomonas; species Pseudomonas sp. FSL R10-2964. The sequence continues at coordinate 49,881 of NZ_WIWH01000021.1, forward strand.
GCCGATAATCCCCTGCCCCAGCGGGTAACCCAACTCGCCCCCGACCTGACCCAGCACCCCGCCTTGACCGCCTGCACCACCCACCGCCTGCCCGAGCTGTGCGTAGACACGCCAGAAGTCAGCCGGGCTGTACTGCACAAAGCCGCCGAACATGGCCATGTCTGAAACATCGCGCAGGCCCCGCAGCGAACCATTGGCATTGCGTCCCGACACATAGTTGAGCACGGGCCCTGCGCTCCAGCCGTCGGCCTTGAAAGCACTCCAGGTCAGGCCGTCATCGGTATTGAGGCTGACATCGCCCCAGTCCACATCAAAATACGGCAATGGCACTGTCTGGTAGCGGCTGGCGCTTGGATCATACGGCTGATAGCCAATCCCCATGCCCACTTCCCCACTGGGGCCGTCTGCGGCATGGGCAGCCGCGCTGACGCCCAACAAAGTGAGCAGCAAAAAAGCACAGACCGGAGTTTTCATCACGAGGGTTCCATAGAGGTTCTATGCGCGCATCAATCCCTTTTTAGCGCGGCCTGCGCAAGCACTCATGTTGTTTGTAGCAAGCTACAAAAATTGTAGCTTCAAGCCCGACTGCCACCCAAAAACTCGCGCAGAGCCCCAGCCCACGGGGCTTTCAATAGTTGGCACAGTCAATGCTATGTCCTCTGGCAAGCGCAAAAAGCGCGCCTTTTCGACAGGACAATGCAGATGATGCAATGGCATATCGTGTGTGATTTCGACGGGACCATTACCCGTACCGACGTCATCGACAACATTCTTCAACGTTTCGCCGACCCCAGCTGGGAAGCGATCGAAGACCAATGGTTGCAGGGTGACATCGGTTCGCGTGAATGCCTGAGCCGCCAGCTGTCGCTGGTCAAAGCCACGCCTGCCGAGCTGCTGGCCTATTTCGACAGCGTTGAGATTGACCCTGACTTCCCCGACTTCGTCGACCACGTCATCGGTCTTGGCGCCTCCATCGAGGTCGTCAGTGACGGCATCGAACAAGCCATCGCCCGCATTCTGGCCCGTAACTACGTAAGCCTGTTGCCGATCCTGGCCAACCGCCTGCGTCAGGTCGACCAGAACAGTTGGCGCATCGACTTCCCTTATTCCAGCGACGCCTGCCGTGCCGCTTCGGGCAACTGCAAGTGCAAATCCGCCCCCGACGGCAAACGCGTGCTGGTGATTGGCGATGGCCGCTCCGACATGTGCGTGGCCTCTGGCGCCGATTTCGTCTTTGCCAGGGACAGCCTGGCCGAACACTGCGAGCGCAACGGTATCCCGTACGCACGATTTGACTCCTTTGCCGAACTCCCGGCCCTGCTCGCCAAACTGCCGAGCCATGCCGCCAACGCGCCCCACTATTCTCGTGAACAGCAGGAACTCTTCAATCATGTCTGATATTCGAATCGCTACCCCTGAAGACCAGATTCTTCTGGAAAAAGAAGCCAAGTACTGCTCGTACGGCGACACCGTTCACTACATCGAACCACCGCGCATTTTTAGCCGCTGCGAAGGCTCCTACGTGTGGGACACCGAAGACCAGGCCTACCTCGACCTGCAAATGTGGTACTCGGCAGTCAACTTCGGTTATTCCAACCCGCGCCTGAACAACGCCCTCAAGCAACAGATCGACACCCTGCCGCAGATCGCCAGCCAGTATCTGCACAAGGGCAAGATCGAGCTGTCGGAGCGCATTGCAGTCGACGCCAAAAACAAGTTCGGCCTCGACGGTCGTGTGCACTTCAACGTCGGCGGCTCGCAATCCATCGAAGACTCGCTGAAGGTGGTGCGTAACGCCAGCAACGGCAAAAGCCTGATGTTCGCCTTCGAGGGCGGTTACCACGGCCGCACCCTGGGCGCCTCATCGATCACCTCGAGCTACCGCTACCGTCGCCGTTACGGCCACTTTGGCGAACGCGCCAACTTCATCCCGTTCCCGTACCACTTCCGCGGGCCAAAAGGCATGACCAAGGAAGAGTACGGCAGCCACTGCGTGCAACAGTTCGCCCGTCTTTTCGAGACCGAATACAACGGCGTGTGGGACCCGAAAGTCGGCCAGAGCGAATACGCCGCGTTCTACGTCGAGCCGATCCAGGGCACCGGCGGCTATGTGATCCCGCCGATGAACTTCTACAGCGAGCTCAAGCACGTACTGGATCAGCACGGCATTCTCATGGTGGTTGACGAAATCCAGATGGGCTTTTGGCGCACTGGCAAGCTGTGGTCGATCGAACACTTCGACGTCAAACCCGACGTCATCGTGTTCGGCAAGGCACTGACCAACGGCCTCAACCCGCTGGGCGGCATCTGGGCCCGTGAAGAGCTGATCAACCCCAAGGTATTCCCGCCGGGCTCGACCCACTCCACCTTCGCCTCCAACCCGCTGGGTACTGCGGTGGGCCTGGAAATGTTCAAGATGACCAGCGAAGTCGACTATGGCGCGATGGTCATGGCCAAGGGCAAGTACTTCCTCGACGGCCTGCAAGATCTGCAAAAACGCTACCCGATCATCGGTGACGTCGACGGCCTGGGCCTGGCCCTGCGCTGCGAAATCTGCGGCCCGGACGGTTTTACCCCGGACAAGGCCACTCTCGACTTCATGGTTGAGGAAGGCATGAAGGGGGATATCGAAATCGACGGCAAACGTCTGGGTCTGATTCTCGACGTGGGCGGCTACTACAAGAACGTTATCACCCTGGCGCCGTCGCTGGAAATCAGCTACGCCGAAATCGACCTGGGCATCGCCCTGCTCGATCGCCTGCTGGCTCGGGCCATGAAACGGTGAACGGGGCAGAGATCGATCTGGGCGAAGGCAACACCGGTTTCGTTCTCGGCACGGGTGAGGTCGGGGTCTTGTTGATCCACGGCCTTACCGGCACCCCGACGGAGTTGCGTCGGGTTGCCCAGGGGCTGGCAAAAGACGGGACGTGCACGGTGTACGTCCCCACCCTGGCCGGGCACTGCGGTGACAACAGCGACCTGCAGGCCACCGGCTGGCTGGACTGGTATGAAGGCGTGCGCAAGACCTTTGCCGGGATCCGCCAGCGCCACCAGCAGGTGTTCGTCGGCGGGCTGTCGATGGGTGCGGTAATGTCGATGTACCTGGCCTCCGAACACCCGGGCCAGGTCGCCGGGCTGTTGATGTACTCCACGACCTTGCGTTATGACGGCTGGAGCATCAACAAGCTGGCCTTTATGACCCCGCTGCTGATGAAGATCCCCTTTGGTGTGCACCTGTGCAGCTTTGAGGAAAAGCCGCCCTACGGTATTAAAAACCAGCGCCTGAGGGCCATTGTCGAGCGCCAGATGAAAGCCGGCGAAAGCAGCAATGCCGGGTTGTTGACGATGGAAGGGATCACCGTGCGTGAACTGCACCGGATGAATGCCGTGGTGAAAAAACGCATGCCTTCGATCACCACCAAAGCCCTGGTGCTGCACTCCATTGAAGACGATATCACCAGCCGATGGAACGCCGATTACGTCGAACGCCATCTGGGCGGGCCGGTGACCAAGGTGCTGCTCGACAACTGCTATCACATGATCACCGTCGACCTGCAATACCGCCGCGTGATCGAACTGAGTGACGCCTTTATCAAGAAAAACAGCCGCACGGCACCGGTCCCTGTCGAGTACCTCAAGCAGGCCTGAGCCCAAGGACGCCCCATGATTACAGCCCAAGCCTTTTCATCCATTCAGGCAATCGACCGTGAAGCCTGGAATGACTGTTTTCCAGATGCCCTGGAGGATTGGGATTACATTATGGCCGTCGAAAAAGCCGGGATTGAAGGCTTTGCATGGCGTTACCTGACGCTGTTCGAAGGTTCCACCCTGATTGCCGCAGCGACTGCGTTCACCACGTGCTATCGCCTCGACACCACGGTCCAGGGCATCGGCAAACGCTTTACCGAAAAACTCAATCGCGCACTCCCGGGGTTGGTGCAGCTAAAGCTTTACGCCATCGGCTCACCGGTGACCGAACAATGCAGTGCGGGAACGGCCAGTCATGTACAGGCGGCGCAGCGCCCTGCCCTGCTCGCCCGGTTGCTGACCCTGGCCCAGACCGATGCGGCCCGCCTGGGTATCGGCCTGATTGCCGTCAAGGACGTCCCCAGCCATGACGCTGACTGGGCGCACAGTTGCAAGGCGGCGGACTTTCAGGCCATGCCCGGCTTGCCCAGTGCGACGCTGCCCGTGCCCTTTGGATCAGTGGACGGCTACCTTGGCTCGCTGGGCAAGTCCACCCGCAAAGACATGCGCCGCAAACTGCGTACGCCTGGCCCACGGGTGGAATGGCGCAACGCAATTGACGACGTCTTGCCTGAAATCATGCGCCTGTACGAGGCCAGCCTGGCGCGCAGTGATCTGCAACTGGAGCGCTACCAGCGACCTATTTCACCGGTATCCTCCAACAACTCGGCGACCGGGCAGTGTGCGTTTTGTACTGGCTCGACGATCAACTGGTGGCGTTCAATCTGGTGTTGATTGACGAACACCGTCTGATCGACAAGTTTTTTGGTCACGACCTTGAGCTCACCCGTGACTACAATCTGTACTTCAGGAGTTGGCTGGTGAATGTCGATTACTGCATACGTCACAATATTGCCCTGTACGAATGCGGTCAGGCCGGCTACGCGAGCAAGATTCGTCTGGGCTGCACCTTTCAAAGCAATACGCTGTTTTTCCGGCATCGCAACTGGCTGATCAATAACGCACTCAAACTGGTCAAACTGTTCATTCGCCCTGACCGCCACGACCCGGCACTGGCGGCTGCGATAAGCGAGTACTAATGCCCACCACGCCCAAAACACCGCGCCAGCCACAACCCTTCAAAGTGTCGCGCTGGACCGTACAGCGCAAACTGGTGCTGGCGTTCTGGCTGGTCAGCGTGATCCCGACCATGATTGCTGCCGAACTGGCAGCGACCACCCTGTCGCAGATTTTCGACAGTAACGTACGGGTCTGGCTGCAGGAGTCGACCAAAATCGTCAAGGACGAGATCAGCGAAATCCTCGCGGACAACGCCCGCGCCGCCAAGCTGCTTCTCCAACACGCCCACCCGCCGTCCTCCAGCAAGGCCATCCGCCATGACCGGCTGACTGCCGATATCGCCGAAGCCATGGGCATAGACGTGGTCGCGCTGATCCGTGACAGCGACCACAAAGTGATTTTCAGTACCGCCAGCGACACCATTGTCGACCAGATCAGCCTGAGCCCCAACGCTGTACTGCAAACTATCAATGTCGGCGGTGTGCCAACCGGCACCGTAGTCTCGACCTTTGCCACCAGCCAGGATGGAGTGAACTATCAGCTGCTGGTGGCTACCTATATGGACAGCAGCTTTCTGACCAGCGTGGCCGACGTGCACTCCCTCGACTTGCGTTTGTACCTGTCCAATACGGCAGGCTTTGCCGAGATATTCTCCAGCCAGCGTTTCGAAGACCGCCAGCTGATGGTGCCCGGCGCCATCGAACAAACCCTGCGGGAAACCCGTCAGCCCAGCGAACAATTCACCAGCCGCTACAGCGGCTTGTACTGGCCCATCCTCAACGACACCGGTGAGCTGCAAGGGGTGATCTACAGTGGCCTGCTGCGCCATAGCAGCCTGGTGGGGCTGGTCAACCAGAGCAACCTGTTCGCGTTGATCTTCCTGGTCGGCTCGGTACTGTCGCTGACCGTCGGCTGGCTGGTTTCCGAACGCCTTACCCGGCCGTTGCGCGACCTCTCCGAAGGGGTACGCGCCGTCACTGCCGGGGACTACAACCAACGCGTGGCGGTGTCGGGCAACGACGAACTGGCCGAGCTGAGCAGCACCTTCAACCATATGACCGCACGACTGGGCGAGCTGCATCATCTCGAAGCCCAATTGCGTCGCCGCGACCGCCTGCATGCCCTGGGCGAGGTGGCCATGGGCCTGGCCCACGAAATCCGCAATCCGCTGGGCATTATCAAAACCGCGACCCAACTGTTGCACCGCCGGGCCGATCTGGGTGAAACCGACAAGCGCCATCTGGAGTACGTGGTCAGCGAGGTGACCCGCATCAATGACCTGATCACCGAGTTTCTCGAATTCGCCAAGCCCAGCGCCCCCGTGCGTGCGCCGCAGCTGGCGCGGCCTCTGGTCGAAGACATTCTGGGTTTCTGCAAACCGGAGCTGGAAAGCCACACTATTGATGCCCACATCGACGATCAGGCGCCCGGTGCGACCCTGTACGCCGATGCCGGACAACTCAAACAGGCGTGCCTGAACCTGATCATCAACGCCATCGACGCCATGCCTGAGGGCGGATGCCTGACCGTACGTATTTCCCGCGAAGAGGACTACACAGTAATAGGCATTGCTGATACCGGAGAAGGAATCGCACCCGATATGCTTGAGCGTATTTTCACGCCCTTTGTGACGACCAAAGCCTCAGGCACGGGGCTGGGCCTGGCCAAAGTGTTCTCCATCATGGACAGCCACGACGGACGCATCGAATGCATCAGCGAGAAAGACGTCGGAGCCACCTTCAACCTGTACATTCCGGCCCACGGAGGGGATGAAACATGAGTCATAACGTGCTGGTGGTCGACGATGAGCCCAAACTCTGCGACTTGCTCAGCTCGGCACTGAGCCAGAACCGGATTCAGGTCTTCACTGCCAGCAACGGCCTGCAGGCACTTGAAGTTCTGGAGCAGGAAGATATCGACCTGGTGATCAGCGACTGGCGCATGCCCGGCATGGACGGCCCGCAGTTACTGGCCGAGATCAAACAGCGTTACCCGAACCTGCCAGTGATTGTAATGACTGCCTACAGCACGGTAAAAAACGCCGTACAGTCCATACGTAACGGCGCCTACGATTACATCGCCAAGCCCTTTGATATCGACGAGCTGGATATTACGGTCAGCAAAGCCCTGCAGTTTCGCGACATTTTGCGCGACAACGCGCGCATGCGCGCCGAGCTGGACGAGCACCAGCACATCGACAGCCTGATTGGCGACAGCCCAAGCTTTCGCCGGGTGCTGCAGGCCATCGACTCGGTACGCGAGAGCAACGCCACGATCCTGCTGACTGGCGAAAGCGGTACCGGCAAAGAGATGGTCGCCCGCGCCATCCACAAACACGGCAGCCGCGCCGACAAACCCTTTGTCGCGGTCAACTGTGCGGCGATTCCTGAGGGGCTGCTTGAAAGCGAGATGTTCGGCCACCGCAAAGGCGCGTTTACCGGCGCCGTAGCAGACAGGGTCGGGCGCTTTATGCAGGCCGACAAGGGCACCCTGTTTCTCGATGAAGTGGGCGATATGCCCCTGGCCTTGCAGGCAAAAATCCTGCGGGCGCTGCAAGAACGGGTGATCGAGCCCGTGGGGGATCCGCGAGAGCGCAAGGTGGATGTGCGGGTCATCGCCGCGACCAACAAAAACCTGCTGCAAGCCGTAGCCGACAAGGAGTTTCGCGAAGACTTGTATTACCGCCTGAACGTCTTCCCGATTCCGCTGCCCGCGTTGCGCGAACGCGTTGAAGACATCGCCTCGCTGGCGCGGCACTTTGCCCATAACCTGGGTGCTACCGCAGGCAAACGCATCACCGGTTTCAGCCCCAGCGCCTTGCAGGCGATGGCCCAGTACAGTTGGCCGGGCAATATTCGCGAACTGCAAAACTGCGTGGAGCGCGCCACCATTGTGGCCAATAGCAGCACTATCCAGGACAGTGACCTGCCGCCCTACCTGTTCAGTGCCCAACCCGGCCAGAGCAGTGCCTTGCTTGCCCCCGGACCGAGCGTGCCCCCCGACCTGGAAGCCGCGTTGGCCGAAGTCGAAAAAGCCTACATTCTAAGTGCCCTGCAACAGGCCAATGGCGTACAGGCTGCGGCGGCGCAGTTAATCGGCATATCCGAGCGCAGTTTCTGGTACCGCCTGAAAAAGCTGGATATTCATGTCGATAAAATTGTCAGGTAACACCTCAAAGCCCCTCACCCGGAGGGAGAGGGGCTATTGATCTCAAGCGGCTTGCAAGCGTAGTTGCCGTGCTGCCGCGACCATGTTGATCAGTGCCGCTTCAGTCTCGGCCCAGGCCCGGGTTTTAAGGCCGCAGTCGGGGTTGACCCATAGCCGCTCAGCGGGAATACGCTGCGCTGCCTTGCTCAGTAACTTGATCATCTCAGCCGTTTCCGGCACCCGTGGCGAGTGGATGTCATACACACCCGGGCCGATGTCGTTCGGATAGTCGAACGCTTCAAATGCATCAAGCAGTTCCATGTCCGAGCGCGAGGTTTCGATGGTGATCACGTCCGCGTCCATCGCGGCAATCGACTTGATCACATCATTGAACTCGCTGTAGCACATATGGGTGTGGATCTGGGTTTCATCCCCCACACCCGAGGCACACAGACGGAAGGCTTCCACCGCCCAGTCCAGGTATTCCTGCCACTGTGCACGGCGCAACGGCAAACCTTCACGGAACGCGGCTTCGTCGATCTGCACGATTTTGATCCCTGCCTGTTCCAGATCCACCACTTCATCGCGGATCGCCAGAGCCAGTTGTTGCGCCTGTACTTTGCGCGATACGTCTTCGCGGGGGAAGGACCACATCAGCATGGTCACCGGGCCTGTCAGCATGCCTTTCATCACCTTGTCGGTCAGGCCCTGAGCGTATTTGATCCACTCAACGGTCATGGCCTGCGGGCGGCTCAGGTCGCCGAAGATGATGGCCGGTTTTACGCAACGTGAACCGTAGCTCTGTACCCAGCCGTATTGGGTGAACACATAGCCGTCCAGTTGCTCGGCGAAATACTCGACCATGTCATTGCGCTCGGCCTCGCCGTGTACCAGTACGTCCAGACCCAAACGTTCCTGGACCAGTACAGCGTTGCGGATTTCGCTGTGCATCGCGTCGGTGTATTCGCTGGTCGACAACTTGCCTTGTTTGTAAGACTGACGCGCCAGACGAATCGAAGCAGTCTGCGGGAACGAGCCGATGGTGGTGGTCGGGAATGCCGGCAGATTCAAGCGGGCACGCTGCACTTCGATCCGTGCAGCAAAGGGTGACTGGCGCTGGCTGTCGGCGTCGGTGATCGCTGCAATACGGGCTTGTACGGCGGCCTTGTGAATACGTGGCGAGCTGGCCCGGCTTTGTTGTACGGCGCGACTTTGGGCCAGGGCTTCTTGTACCTTGGGGTCTTGCGGGATATTCAGCGCATCACGCAGCACTGCAATTTCAGCGCACTTTTGCTTGGCGAAGGCTAACCAGCTTTTCAGCTCGGCATCCAGTTTGGTTTCGCGGTCCAGATCCACGGGGCTGTGCAACAGCGAGCAGGAACCGGCTACCCACAGGTTATCGCCAAAACGCTCTTCGGCTTCCTGCAGTTGCGCCAGGGCGTTTTCCAGATCGCAGCGCCACACGTTGCGGCCATTGACCAGGCCCAGGGACAACACTTTGTAAGTCGGCAGGCGGTCCAGAATGGCATGCAACTGGTCGGGAGCACGCACCAGATCCACGTGCAGGCCATCCACCGGCAGGCCAACCGCCAGGCCGAGATTGTCTTCCAGGCCGCTGAAGTAGGTGGCAACCAGCTTCTTGAGTGGCGAGTATTGAAGAATGTGATACGCGTGTTCAAAGGCGTTTTTCCATTCCTGTGGCAGGTCGAGCGACAGGATCGGCTCGTCGATCTGTACCCATTCCACGCCCTGCTCAGCCAGGCGGGACAGGATTTGAGCGTAAACCGGCAGCAGGTTTTCCAGCAGGTCGAGCTTGTTGAATTCGTTGCCTTTGGCCTTGCCCAGCCACAAGTAGGTCAACGGGCCAATGATCACGGGTTTGACCTTGTGGCCCAGCGCCTGTGCTTCTGCCGTTTCTTCAAACAGCTCGTTCCAGCTCAGATCAAAGCGCTGGTCCTGACTGAATTCCGGTACCAGATAGTGGTAGTTGGTATCGAACCATTTGGTCAGTTCCTGGGCATACTGGCCTTTGCCGTGCTCAGCACCGCAGCAGCTCTGACTGGCACCGCGAGCCATGCCAAACAGGGTATCCAGGGTTGGCTGGCGCTGCTCGTCCAGGGTGCTGGAAAAACGCGGGGGGATCACGCCGAACGTCAATGAGTGGGTCAGCACCTGGTCGTACCAGGCAAAGTCACCGACCGGCAACAAATCGATGCCTGCGTCTTTTTGCAACTGCCAGTGGGTGGCACGCAATTGGCGGCCAACGTCTTTCAGCGCGGCCTGGTCAATATCACCCTTCCAATAGGCTTCGAGTGCTTTTTTCAGCTCGCGGTCTGCGCCGATGCGGGGGAAACCAAGATTGTGTGCCAGGGCCATAACAACATTCCTTCGTGTAAGTAATGGCACTATTATCGACACCCGCTACAACATGAGACAAACTCAACGTTTTCGTGTTGATCATCAAAGTTACTCATGGAGCCACTGTGCTGGAAATTCGTCACCTCAAAACCCTGCACGCGTTGCGCGAGTCAGACAGTCTGGTCGAAGCAGCCGAACGCCTGCACCTGACCCAGTCCGCTTTATCCCACCAGTTCAAAGAGCTTGAAGAGCGCATGGGCATGCCCCTCTTTGTGCGCAAAACCAAACCGGTTCGCTTCACCAGCGGCGGCTTGCGCCTGCTGCAACTGGCCGATGCCATGCTGCCCCTGCTGCGCGGTGCCGAACGCGATATCGCACGTCTGGTTGGCGGAACGGCCGGTCGTCTGCATATGGCGATTGAATGCCACAGCTGCTTCCAGTGGTTGATGCCGACCATTGACCAGTTCCGCGATGCCTGGCCCGAGGTCGAGCTGGATCTGGCATCCGGTTTTGCCTTCGCACCCTTGCCGGCACTGGCCCGGGGCGATCTGGATCTGGTGGTCACGTCCGACCCGCAGGAAATCGCCGGGCTGACCTATGTGCCGCTATTTACCTATGAAGCCATGCTAGCAGTGGCCAATCAGCATCCATTGGCCAGCAAGCCATTTATCGTGCCTGAGGATTTGAGCAGCGAAATTCTGATCACTTACCCGGTGGAGCGCGATCGCCTCGACATCTTTACCCGCTTCCTGGAGCCGGCCGATGTAGAACCTGCGCAGGTTCGCACCTCGGAGCTGACAGTGATGATGATGCAGCTGGTAGCCAGCGGCCGGGGAGTCTGCGGGATGCCGCACTGGGCGCTGCATGAATACAGCTCACGGGGTTATGTGAAGGCCAAACGCCTGGGCGAGAAAGGCCTGTTTGCGACACTCTACGCCGCGATTCGCGCCGACATGCTGGATGCACCTTATATGCGCGACTTTTTGCTGACAGCCAAGGACACGTCATTTTCGACGCTGGATGGCGTGAGTGCGGTTCGCTGACAACGGCAAGGCAGTGTGGGAGCGGGCTTGCCCGCTCCCACCCAGAGCCCGGTCAGTTCTCTTCTATATTGACCAACCGGCGCATATGCACCCGGTCGTAATAGGCCTCCCCCACCCGAATTGCGCAGTCTTCCAGCCCCGACTGTGCAAAACCGCAGCGCTGGTACAACGCCAGTGCAGCATCGCTGTTAGCGCTGACCGTCAGTTCGATCACCTTGGTTTCGGGCTCTTGCTCAGCCAGTGAAACCACCGCCTGCACCAGATGCTCCCCCAGCCCTTGCCCACGAAAAGCCTGCGACACATACAAACCAAACAACGTGGTCTTGTGCCGGGCATCTTCCCAGGGTTCGAATGCCAGGCCGACAATGCCCACCAGTCGGGAATCGACAAATGCACCGAACAGGGCGCTCAGTTCATCGTCCAGTTTTGCTTCCCACCAGCTCAGCGGTAACTTCTCACGTTGGGTTATGGAGGATACAAAAGCCTCGGGGTGCTGCGCATAAGCCTCAAGCATCAGTTTGCGATAAGCCTTGGCGTTTGCGGGTTCAAGCAGTTCTATAGCCATTACGGGTCCAGGTCATACGGTTTTACGTTGTTCCAGCATCAGCCTCACCGCCAGTGCGGCCAGCACACCGCCCATCACATAGCGCTGCACGGCCAGCCATAGCGGGTTGCGTACAAACCACACGGCAATACCGCTGGCAAACAGCGCGATCAGCAGGTTAACCGTGAAGCTGACGCTGATTTGAGTCAGGCCCAATACAATACTCTGAGTGAACATCGAATCGTGTTCCGGGTTGATGAATTGCGGGAAAACCGACAAATAGAACACCGCCACCTTGGGGTTGAGTACGCTGGTCATAAAGCCCATCGTCAGTAGCTTCGGCATGGCATCCGGCGCCAGGTCCCGGGCTTCGAACGGTGAGCTGGCACCCGGGCGTACAGCTTGCCAGGCCATCCACAGCAGATACAGGGCGCCCGCCCACTTGAGTGCCTCATAGGCCATCGGTACAGCCATAAATACCGCCGTCAAACCCGCAGCGGCGGCAAACATGTGCACGAAAAAACCCGCCACCACCCCGAGCAACGATGTGACGCCTGCCTTGCGCCCTTGGCAGATGGAGCGCGAGATCAGGTAGATCATGTTCGGCCCTGGCGTCAGCACCAACAGCAGGCAGGCCGCAGCAAAAATCAGCAATTCATGGGCTGGAATCATCAGGCCGTCCGGGACTGCAAGGCATTGCGATAAAACGGCAGGACCAGATCCCGGGTCAACGGCGCCAGTACCAGGCCGCCATCGCCCTCGGGGTCGATCCACTGCACTTCTTCAATTTCTGCCGCTGCCACCACGGGCTGACTGATATGCACCAGGAACAGCTCGGCCTGTACCTCAAAACCCGGTTCGTTGACCGCAGGGGCAGCGAAATGGCCCAGCCAGGTCGCGCTGGCCGGGTCGATCACCAAAGCCAGCTCCTCTTCCAGCTCACGGGCCAGGGCGTCGACCGGCTGCTCACCGGCATCGATCTTGCCGCCGGGTTGCATAAAGGCCTGGGTGCCGCGCTTGCGCACCAGCAGGGTCCGCCCATCGAGGCCAATCACTACGGCAGCGGCAATACGAATGATTCTGGAGGTTGCGGGTTCAAATGAGGTCACGGAATTCGGCCAACAAAACAGTAAGGTCAAGAAGGATTGCACGACCCAACGCCCCTGAAAATACACAGATGTCACTTTTACCCGAGCCTTCTGTATGAAGTGCCCGACTTTGGTCGGGATGCTGCCACAGATGAAATCCCGTTCAATGAATAATCTGACAGGGAGTTGGCATTTGCTTGATAGATGACCAACACTCCCCCCAGCAAACCTCCGACTCAAAGAGAGGGTTCTATTGTCCTTTTTCTGTTCTTGACCACGCCAGGCATCACCGCCCGGCGGAACAGACCAGCCTGAAACAGGAAACCGTATGAGCCTGTCACTGTTAAGCCGTTATGCGTTTTTTGCATTCTGCGTCATCTTCACCCTCGCCAGCCTGCCCTTTATGCACCATGAGTGGCTGTGGCCCTTCACGGCCGTGTCACTGGCCTTGAGCCTGCTGGGGATTTTCGATTTGCTGCAAAGCCCCCACGCCGTGCGTCGCAACTACCCGATCCTGGGCAATATTCGCTATCTGGTGGAAGCCATCCGCCCAGAGATTCGCCAATACCTGCTGGAATCTGACAGCGATGCGCTGCCCTTCTCACGGGCGCAACGTTCGCTGGTGTACTCACGAGCCAAGAATGAGAGTGCCGACAAGCCTTTCGGCACTCTGGTTGACGTTTACCAGCCCGGTTTTGAATTTATCGGTCACTCCATGCGCCCGGCCCCGTTGACCGACCCCAGCAGCTTTCGCATCGTGGTGGGCGGCCCGCAATGCAGCCAGCCGTACTCGGCGTCGATCTTCAATATTTCAGCCATGAGCTTTGGCTCACTGAGCGCCAACGCCATCCGCGCCCTCAATCAGGGTGCCAAGCTCGGTAACTTTGCCCACGACACGGGTGAAGGCAGTATCAGCTCCTATCACCGTGAGCATGGTGGTGACCTGACGTGGGAACTGGGCAGTGGCTACTTCGGTTGCCGCACTTCGGACGGGCGTTTCGACCCTGAGCGTTTTGCCGCCCAGGCTCGCACGCCACAAGTGCGGATGATTGAAATCAAAATGAGCCAGGGCGCCAAACCAGGCCATGGCGGTATCCTGCCCAAGCATAAAGTGACCGCGGAAATCGCCGAAACCCGCGGTGTGCCCATGGGTGAAGACTGCATCTCGCCTTCGCGCCACAGCGCCTTTTCAACGCCTATCGAGCTGATGCAATTTATCGCGCAGTTGCGTGAGCTGTCCGGCGGCAAGCCCGTGGGCTTCAAGTTTTGCCTGGGTCATCCGTGGGAGTTTATGGGCATTGCCAAGGCCATGCTGGAAACCGGCATCCTGCCGGACTTTATCGTGATTGATGGTAAGGAAGGCGGCACCGGCGCGGCGCCCGTAGAGTTCACCGACCACATTGGCGCACCGCTGCGCGAAGGCTTGTTGTTCGTCCACAACACCCTGGTGGGCCTGAACCTGCGTGACAAGATCAAGCTCGGCGCCAGCGGCAAGATTGTCAGCGCCTTCGATATAGCCAGCGTGCTGGCCATCGGTGCCGACTGGGCCAACTCGGCTCGGGGCTTTATGTTCGCCATCGGCTGCATCCAGTCGCAATCGTGCCATACCAACAAGTGTCCCACCGGCGTGGCCACCCAGGACACCTTGCGCCAGCGCGCGCTTGTAGTGCCGGACAAGGCCCAGCGGGTTGTGCAGTTCCACCGGAACACCCTCAAGGCCCTGGCCGAAATGCTCGCCGCAGCAGGCCTGGAACACCCGGCACAGCTCAAGGCCAAGCATCTGGTACGACGCATGTCCGCCACCGAAATCAAACTGTTCTCACAGTTGCATGTGTTCCTCAAGCCCGGCGAACTGCTCACCGGCGAGGTCAATGGCGAGTTCTATTCGCGCATGTGGCAAATGGCCCGTTCGGACAGCTTTGAGGCCAACGAAATAGCGGCGGCCTGACGGCCCACCAGCAGGCCGCGCTGAAATAAGGCGCTGGCGGGTGTGTTCGAGCAGTAGCTAGAGACATTCAGTAATATCCAACCTTTGCATTTAACCCGTAATACCATCACCCTGCGCGCCGCCGATACGCGGCGCGCAACCTCCGCTGCGCCCGTCGGTCCTAACTAAACCCTTTGTTTGAGTACTCGCCGTGACGCTGAACGGACGCGACCACCGCATCGATTTTTTTCGCGGGCTGGCGCTGATTTTTATTTTTTGGGACCACATCCCGCACAACCCGCTGGCCGAATTTACGGTGCGCAATTTCGGCTTCAGCGATGCTGCGGAGATTTTTGTATTTCTGGCCGGTTATGCCGCCGTGCTGGCCTACGGCAAAATCGCTCAACGTGACGGTTTGTTGGTCGCCAGCGTGAAGATCCTGCGCCGCGCCTGGGTGCTGTATGTGGTGCATATCTTCCTGCTGGCGGTGCTGATGGGCATCGTGTTTTTTGCCAACAACCATGTCGAAACCCGTGACCTGGTGCAGGAAATGGGCCTGCAGTACTTCCTGAGCAATCCGCAACAGGCCCTCACCGACGAACTGCTGCTGCGCTTCAAACCCAACCTGATGGACCCGCTGCCGCTGTATATCGTGCTGTTGCTGGGTTTGCCGCTGGTGCTGCCGATGCTGCTGCGCAAGGCAGGCTATGTGGTTGCCGCGTCCCTGGCCCTGTACTTGCTGGCGCCGGTGTGGAACCTCGCGGCTCAGGAAGGCGGCGTGTGGTTTTTCAACCCTATGGCCTGGCAGTTTCTGTTTATTCTGGGCGGTGCAGCGGCGATCCACGGGCAGCAACCCAAGGCTGCGCAAAACCGTCCCCTGTCGCGTCAACCGGTGTTTTTGGGAGCAGTACTCTATCTGCTGGTGACCGGCCTGCTGGCACTGTCATGGCGATGGCCGCAGTTTCACGATGCGCTCATGCCGCTCTGGCTGGGCGAGTACCTGTACCCGATCAGCAAGACCAACCTTTCACCGGTACGCCTGCTGCATTTTCTGGCCCTGGCTTATGTGGCGGCCAAAGTGGTGCCCCACGGCAACTGGCTGAATAACCGGTTGGCCCGCCAGGCATGCCGCATGGGCCGCTATTCGCTGGAAGTGTTCTGTCTGGGAGTGATCCTGGCGCCGTTGGCTGACATGCTCAATGCGCTGGGCGGTGACGGGTTTGTCGTAAAGGTATTCAGCGCCCTGATGGGCGTGGGGATCATGGCCGTGCTGGCGGCCTGGCTGGACTGGAACAAGCGTCTGAACCGCAAGTAGCGAAAGCTGTTGTGGGAGCGGGCTTGCTCGCGATGGAAACGCCGCGGTTGGTCTGACCAACCGAGGTGCTTTTATCGCGAGCAAGCCGGCTCCCACATTGTCAGTGAGTCTGCGTGCGCTGCGTAGGCTGCAGCTTGAACACATAGAACAGCACGGTCAGCAGGATCAGGAAGGCTGGGCCTACAAACAGTGCGATTCGGGTTTCTTCGAAGTAGGCCATCAACCCGACCACCATAAACAAGAACCCCAATGCCGCGTAAGAGCTGTACGGGTACAACCACATACGGTACTTCAGGGCTGCCGCTTCCTGCGGGCTCAGACTCTTGCGAAAGCGCAGTTGCGCCAGCAGGATCATCAACCAGGTCCAGATTGCGCCAAAGGTGGCAATGGCCGTCACCCAGACAAACACCTTCTCCGGCGCCATATAGTTGAGCACAACCCCCAGCAGCAGCACGGCAATCGACAGCAGCAACGCCTGACGCGGCACACCGTTTTTCGCAGTGGTGGCGAAGTTGGCCGGGGCCTGGCCGTTTTGCGCCAGGCTGTAGAGCATGCGACCGGTGCTGAAAATGCCGCCGTTGCACGACGACAATGCCGCAGTAATCACCACAAAGTTGATAATGCCTGCTGCCGTCTTGATGCCCAGACGTTCAAAGGTCATTACAAACGGGCTGCCCGAGGTGCCGATTTCGTTCCATGGGTAGATGGACAGAATCACGAACAGTGCGCCGACGTAGAACAGCAGAATGCGCCAGAACACCGAGCCAATCGCACTCGGAATGGTCTTTTGCGGGTTCTTGGCTTCGCCGGCAGTCAGGCCGATCATCTCGACGCCCAGGTAGGCGAACATCACCATCTGCAAGGACATCAATACGCCCTGGATCCCGTTGGGCAAAAAACCACCGTGAGCCCAGAGGTTGGAAATACCCAGAGCGACTCCGTTATTGCCGAAGCCGAACGCGATAATGCCGATACCGCCGAAGACCATCGCAATGATGGTGACGATCTTGATCAGGGCAAACCAGAACTCGAACTCGCCAAACGCCTTGACCGCGATCAGGTTGATCGAGCCCATGCTGATCAGCGCCGCCAGGGCCCAGATCCAGCGCGGTACATCGGGGAACCAGATGCCCATGTACACCGCCACGGCGGTGATTTCCGCGACACAGGTCACCAGCCACAGGAACCAGTAGTTCCAGCCGGTCAGAAACCCGGCCAACGGGCCGAGGTAGTCCTGCGCGTAGCGGCTGAACGAACCGGCTACCGGGTTGTGCACGGCCATTTCGCCCAGTGCACGCATGATCACCAAAATGGCCAGGCCGCCGATGATGTAGGACAGCATGATGGCCGGGCCGGCCATTTCGATTGCTTTGGCCGAGCCCAGGAACAGGCCTACGCCGATACAGGCACCAAGCGCCATCAGGCGAATGTGGCGCTCGCCCAGTTCGCGTTTGAGTGGACCGCCCTGCACGCTATCTGCGTGGGGCTGGTGGTTGCCGACTGGCATAAAAGTACAACCTCGTATTGTTATTGGGTATCCATCAACAGAGCGTTCGAAAAGACGGGCGGGTTAGCTGTCTTGCCCCCTTGACCGGCCTGGACCTTGTAGGTCGGTAGGTCAAAAGAGAAATGCCCTGTTGAGATCGGCGGCGAGTATTGCACAGCGTTGGTGCACAGTCATGCCCCTACCTAGGACCTATTTACCTGCCGCAAAGGCTCTATTCCTGCACTTACATGGGTAAGCCACGTTGTGGATGCATCCCGACCCTGGATTTATGAGAGCCATTCAGCAGACCGTGCCTATAGAAACACCAGATAAGCCTCACAAATTTTTCACCTGAATCTGCCAGCGTCTACGCTTCTATCAAGCGCAACCAATATGCGTACCTGGATCTGTCGACTATGGGCGTACTGTGGAACTCCAACTCCAGCAAGACGAGGGTGTCATCAGCTGTAACGGACGATGCCGCACCTGCGCCACAACCTCCTGAGCCCAGGCGTTATGGATGGTTTGTGCTCGGGCTTGGGGTGCTGGCCGTCCTGGTTGTGCTGTGGTTTGTGATGGCTCAGGAGGTGCGCAGTTCCAAGTTGCAAGCCCGCGAGTTCAGCCGTTTTGCTGCGTCGCTCAGCTATTCGATGCACGAAGGGCCCAGCAACGCGATGCTTTACCCCGGCGCAGGCCCTTTCGATAAACGCTTGGGTTACAGCGCACTGGGCGACTTTCTGGCACGCCTTCAAAAACGTGATTACGTCATTACTCAACAAAGCCGCTTTTCACCAGCGCTCTTGAGCTATAGCGAGAAAGGGTTTTTCGTACCCTATTCAGAAAAAATTCAGACCGGACTCTCGATCACCGACTGCGCTGGCAGTTCGCTTTATCAGTACAAGTACCCGCAACAGTTGTATCCCAGCTTTGCAAGCATCCCCCCGCTGGTGGTTCACAGTTTGCTGTTTATCGAAAACCGCAACCTGCTCAACCCTGATGAACCCCAGGCCAACCCTGCCGTGGACTGGCCGCGCTTTGCCATGGCGGCCTACTCCCAGGCTGCAAAACTGCTGCACTTGCCGGGGCAATCTGCGGGCGGCAGTACCCTGGCCACCCAACTGGAAAAGTATCGGCACTCTCCCGATGGGCTGACGCTCTCAGGCGGCGAAAAATTGCGCCAGATGGTTTCTGCCAGCGTGCGTGCCTATCAGAACGGCCCGCAAACCCTGCCAGCCCGGCAAAAGGTGGTGCGTGATTACCTCAACAGCGTGCCACTGTCGGCGGTGCCTGGCCACGGCGAGGTTCACGGCATGGCCGAAGGGTTGCGGGTGTGGTACGGCGCCGACTTCAATCAGATCAACCAGCAACTGAGCAGTACCGCCACTGACCCAAAAAGCCTCGCATCAAGAGGCCTGGCCCTGCGTGAAGTGCTGTCGCTGATGATCGCCCAACGTCGGCCCTCACACTACCTGGCCAAGGGCCGTGATGAGCTCGCGCAACTGACCGACAGCCATATCCGCCTGCTGGCGCAGAACAATGTGATCGACCCGGCGCTGACCGCCGCCGCCCTGGCCAGCCGCGTGACTTACCGCGACTGGGCGCAGGCGCCAACCCTGCAACCCAATGAAACCAACAAGGGCATCAGCGTAGCCCGCAGCCGCCTTTCGGTGCTGCTCAAACGCCCGCTGTATGACCTCGACCGCCTGGACCTGTCTGCCACCAGCACCTTGCAGGGCGACTTGCAGGGCCAGGTCAGTGACTACCTGCGCCAGCTGGCAAACCCGGCATTTGCCGGCAAAATCGGCCTGCTCGGCCCCTACCTGCTAACGCCCACCAGTACCGCGCAAGTGCGCTACAGCTTCACCCTGTTTGAACTTACGCCGGACGGCGCCCGCGCCCGGGTACAGACCGACAGCACCGACCAGCCCTTCGATATAAATGAAGGCAGCAAACTGGAACTGGGCTCCACCGCCAAACTGCGGGTGTTGACCACCTATCTGCAGATCATTGCCGAGCTGCATGACCGTTACGGCGGCCAGCCTGGCACGACGCTGAAAAAAACCCCCATCACCCACCAGGATCCGCTGACCCGCTGGGCACTGGCGTACCTGATCGAAAATCCTGGTGCACAACTGACACCCATGCTGGATGCCGCACTCAACCGTCAGTACTCGGCCAACCCCGGCGAAGGCTTTTTTACCGGTGGCGGTATGCATCACTTCCACAACTTTCGCAGCCAGGACAACAACCGCATCGCGACGCTGCGCGATTCGATCCGTGAGTCGATCAACCTCCCCTTTGTGCGCCTGATGCGCGACGTGGTGCGCTACACCAGCTATCAGTCGCCGAGCAATAACGCGGACCTGCTCAGTGACGACAGCAACCCGATGCGCCAGGAATACCTCAGTCGTTTCGCCGACCGCGAAGGCACCACCTTCATGCTTAAGTTCTGGAAAAAATACCGCGGGAAAGACTCAAAGGCCCGCCTTGATACCTTCTTGGACAGCATGCACCCCACCGCCATTCGCATGTCGGCAGTGCATCGTTACCTGTTCCCCCATGCCGATCAGGCTACCTTCAACCGCTTCGTGCGCTCGCATCTGACTAACGACAAGATCACCGACGAGCGTCTGGACAAGTTGTACCAAGGCTATGGCCCCGGCGCTTACAACCTGCCTGACCAAGGCTATATCGCCAAAGTCCATCCGCTGGATCTGTGGTTACTGGGGTATTTGCTCAATAACCCGCAGGCCACCTTCCAGCAAGCTGTCGACGCCAGCGAACATGAGCGTCAGGAAGTTTACAGCTGGCTGTTTAAAAGCAGGCACAAGAGCGCCCGCGACAGCCGCATCCGCACCATGCTGGAGATCGAAGCCTTCCTTGATATCCATCAGCGCTGGCAAAAAGTCGGCTACCCCTTCGACCACCTGGTGCCGTCTCTCGCCACCGCACTGGGCAGTTCGGGGGATCGCCCGGCGGCACTTTCCGAGCTGATGGGCATTATCCTTAACGATGGCGTACGTTTGCCGGTATTACGCATTGATACCCTGCATTTCGCCGCAGATACTCCCTATGAAACCCGCCTGGTCAACGACCCTGACGCAGGCGTAAGGGTCATGCCCAGCGAAGTGGCCACGGCACTGCGCGAAGCCCTGTCGCAAGTGGTGGATGCCGGTACGGCGCGACGGGTATCGGGCAGTTTCAAGCTCGACGACGGCACACCCCTGGCCATGGGCGGCAAGACCGGCACCGGCGACAACCGCATCGAAAGCATGGGTGCTGGCGGACGTATCCTTAGCTCCAAGTCGATCAATCGCACGGCGACCTTCGTGTTTTATATCGGCGAGCATCACTTCGGCACCTTGACTGCGTTTGTTCCCGGACGCTCGGCCGAGGCTTTCAAATTCACCTCGGCACTGCCGGTGCAAGTGCTCAAGGGCATGGCACCGATCCTTACGCCGTATCTGCAACCAGGCACCAACACCTTGTGCCTGGCACCTGCGCCAGTACACACCGCAGCGAAATAGCCAAGCTGTGGGAGCGCTCCCATTGAGAATCATTACCGTTCGTCGACTGGGTTTTTACATTCCTTAAGATATATCTTAAGTTATGTCTAACTTAATGAGAGAGCGAAAAGACAATGAGAGACCATCATCCCCATCACCGCGAACATGGCGCGGGTCAAGACGGCTTCGAGAAACGCCCCGGTCGCGAACGCGGTGGCCGCGGCCCCCGGGTTTTTGCCCCGGGCGATCTGAAATTATTGCTGTTGGCGCTGATCGCCGAGCAGCCCTGCCACGGCTACGACCTGATCCGCCAGATCGAAGGTTTATTCGACGGTGCCTACAGCCCCAGCCCTGGCGTGATCTACCCCACGCTGACCTTCCTTGAAGAGAGCGAGCTGATTCAGGGCGACGCCGAAGGCGGAAAAAAACGCTATACCGTGACCGATGCCGGTCGCCAGTACCTGACCGATCAGGCGGTAGCACTCGATGGCGTGCGGATGCGCATCGACGTCAGCAAGCGCTCACTGCGCGGCCATGATCGCCCGGCCGAGATTCACGAGGCGGTGCACAACCTGCGCCATGCCCTGCAAATGCACCACGGTCGCTGGAGCCCGGCAGAAATCCTGCGGGTACGCGACTTGCTCAACAACACCGCCAAAGCCATCGTCGATGGCCCTGTATCTGCCCAGCCTGCGCAGGAGAACGCTGAATGAATGCTGCCACACCCCAGACCATTCACCGGGTCATGCATGAAATCAAACGTCGTAAACTCGAAGTGCTGCGCGTGGTCGACCTGACCCCGCGCATGCGCCGAATTACCGTGGGAGGCCCACAGCTGACGGGGTTTGTCAGCCTGGGCAGCGATGACCATGTAAAGCTGTTTTTTCCGCAGACCGCCGAAGAACAGGCAGCGCTGGAAACCCTGGAACTGAGCGCCGGGCAAAAAGGTGGAATGCCGCCGATGCGCGACTACACCCCACGCCGTTTTGACTTGAACACCTTTGAGCTGGACATCGATTTTGTCCTGCACGGTGACGGCCCGGCAGCCACTTGGGCCGCCCAGGCCACGCCCGGGCAGTATCTGCATATCGGCGGGCCGCGCGGTTCGATGGTAGTACCGGACATCTTTGACAGCTACCTGCTGATCGGTGACGAAACCGCGCTGCCGGCCATTGCCCGGCGCCTTGAAGAGCTGCCTGCCAACCGCCGTGCCCTGGTGGTGATCGAGGTCGAAAACGCGCTTGAAGAACACCCCCTGCACAGCGCCGCAGCGGTCGAAGTGATCTGGGTACACCGTGATGTACCGGGCGAGGACCTGCTTAAAACCGTCGAAGCATTGAGCATCCCCGAAGGTGCGCTGTACACCTGGGTGGCCACCGAAAGCGCGCTGTCGCGCAAAGTGCGCCGAGTGCTGCTGGACACCCATGGCCTGAACGAAGAATTCGTCAAGGCTGTGGGCTACTGGCGCCTGGATGGCAGTACCGAAGAGTAATTGCTCCTACACCCCGTAGCAGCTGCCGAAGGAACGTGGCTGGGTTCGGCGACGTAGTCGTCGCAATATCAGACACCACGCTGAGCCAGTTAACCCCGGTTCTCAGTGTATACGACTGCTTCGCAGCCGAACGCAGCCTCGTTCCTTCGGCAGCTGCTACAAGTACTTGCGCCCCCTGAGACGATCCACCGCCACCACCCCCAATGCCACCGCCACAAACCCCGCCAGAATTCCGCCAGCATTGATAAACGTCTGCCAATAGCCCAGTTTTTCGACATCGACAAACGGATACGGGTACACACCCAGCAGGTGCCCACGCAACAGGATGTAGGCGAAATACAGCAGCGGATACAGCATCCAGAGTCCGATATGGCTCACGCGCAACAATCCCTTGGGCACGTAAAACCACCAGTACAGCGTAAACAGCACCGGCATCACGTCATGCAATATCTCATTGGCTAGCCATTGCAGACCTTCAGGCTGCCAGAGTTGGCGCAGCAACAGGCTATACGCCGCTCCCACCACGATAATGCTGACAGCAATGCCGCTGCTAACCCACGGTTGCAAGAAAAACGCCCTGCCTTTTGACGGGGGGGTATCGGCTGCACAGGTCAGTACGCTGGCGGCCAGGGTGTTGGTCAAAATGGTGAAAAAACTGAAATAGCTCACCAGCCCACCCACCACACTCGCACCGCTCTGCCAGCGGGCGAACAGTACCAGCTCAAGCTGAATCGCCAGGCCGCTCCAGCCCAGGATCGCCAGCAGCAGGCAGAGCCTGTGCCTGGACAACGCACTCATGTGCCGATCAAAGCTCGCGCTTGGTACGGGCGTATTTCACATAGAGCTTTTCGACCTTTTCCCGCGCCCAAGGGGTTTTGCGCAGGAACGTCAAACTCGACTTGATACTCGGGTCGCTCTTGAAGCAGCGAATATCAATGCGCTCGGCCAGCCCCTGCCACTGGTAATGCGCCACCAGCGCAGTGAGGATCTGTTCCAGCGTCACGCCGTGCAATGGGTTGTTGTTGGGTTCAGTCATGCCGGGCCTTTAAAGCAAAAGAGAGAAAGCCGCGCACCTTAGCCGAGCACCTGCTCAGGGGGAAGTGCATTCGCCAAGCAACCAGTCTAGCCGTGTCCCGGGGCAGAAATGAAAGTTCCGCTTTGACAGATTAAAGTGATGTTATATTGTAACTATACCTGTCCAGTCAAAGAGCGCTCAGCGCCGCTTTCTTTCGTCACCCTGCCAAGGAACTTGTAATGTCCTCCCCTGCACTCCCGCGTCACTTGCGTCGCCTTCGTCTAACGCCGCTCGCCACCGCACTGCTGCTCGCCTCCCCGGCCTACGCCCTCGATCTGCCCCAGCAAGTCATTACCGGGAACCCCTTGGGCAACACCCAGCTGGCCTCACCCACAACGGTACTGGAAGGCGACGACCTGACCCTTAATCAGCAAGGCAGCCTGGGCGAAACCCTCAACAAACAACCCGGCGTGTCTTCGTCCTACTTCGGCCCCGGCGCTAGCCGACCGATCATTCGCGGCCTGGATGGCGACCGTATTCGCATCTTGCGCAACGGCGTCGGCGCTCTGGATGCCTCATCGCTGTCTTATGACCACGCGGTACCGCTGGACCCGGTCAACGTCGAACGAATCGAAATTGTTCGCGGCCCTGCCGCCCTGTTGTACGGCGGCAACGCCATCGGCGGCGTGGTCAACACCTTCGACAACCGTATCCCCACTACCGCCATCGACGGCATTCACGGGGCAGGCGAACTGCGCTACGGCGGTGCCGACACCACCCGCAGCAGCGCGGGCAAGCTGGAAGCCGGTGATGGCACCTTCGCCCTGCATCTGGATGCCAACGCCCGCGAGTTCAACGACCTGAAAATCCCCGGCTATGCCCGCAGCCGTCATGCCCCCGAAAGCGAAGACGGTGACGAGAAAAAAGGCCGTCTGGGTAACAGCAATGGCCGGCAGGACGGCGGTGCCGTGGGCGGTTCCTACACCTGGGAAGATGGTTACGCAGGCTTGTCGTACAGCACTTACGACGCCAACTACGGCTCACCGGCCGAGCAGGACGTACGCATCCGCATGAAGCAGGATCACTACGCCTTTGCCTCCGAAATCCGCAACCTGCAAGGCCCGTTCAGCTCGCTGAAAATAGATGCCGGCTACACCGATTACGAGCACCGCGAAATCGAGGGCGGCGAAGTCGGCACCACGTTCAAGAACAAGGGCTACGAAGCCCGCGTTGAAGCCCGCCATGTACCGATCGGCCCGGTTGAGGGTGTCATTGGCGCACAGGTCAATCGCAACGAATTTTCGGCCCTTGGTGAAGAAGCTTTCGTACCGCAAACCGACACCAACAGCGGCGCCCTGTTTGTGCTTGAAGAACTGCAGGCCACCGAGCGCCTCAAACTGAGCCTCGGCGGGCGCCTTGAGCGCACCGTGGTCGACCCGGACGCCAAGGGCAATGAGCGCTTTGCCGCGGCGGACCGTTCAAGGAGCTTCACGGCGGGCAGCCTGTCTTCAGGCGCCGTGTTCACCCTCACCCCGATCTGGTCGCTGGCGGCCACCCTGGGCTATACCGAACGCGCACCAACGTTCTACGAGCTGTACGCCAATGGCGCCCACGTCGCTACCGGCACCTATGAAGTAGGTAACGCCAATCTGTCGAAGGAAAAAGCCGTATCCAGCGACCTGGCCCTGCGCTTCGACAATGGCACCCACAATGGCAGCATCGGGGTGTTCTACAGCCACTTCTCCAATTACATCGGTCTGCTGGGTACAGGTCGTACACTGAACGACGAAGGCGAGCCAGACGCCGACGGCATTCCGGAATACACCTATTCCGGGGTTAGGGCGCGTTTCACCGGCTTTGAGGCCAAGGATCACTGGAAGCTCGGAGAAAGTGCCTATGGCAAGTTTGCACTGGAACTGTCGGGCGACTACACCCGCGCCACCAACCTCGACACCGGCGAAGCCTTGCCGCGGATTGCCCCGCTGCGCCTGAGCAGCGGCTTGCTGTGGGAAATGGACCGCTGGCAAGCACGGGTTGACGTCGAACATGCCAGCAATCAGGGCCGTGTGCCGGCCAACGAATCGGGCACTGATGGCTACACCACTCTGGGCGCCAGTGCCGGTTATCACTTCGATGTGGGCAGCAGCCAGTGGCTGGCGTTTGTCAAAGGCGACAACCTGACCAACCAGACCGTGCGTTATGCCAGTTCTATTTTACGTGACATCGCCCCCGCACCGGGGCGCGGTATCGAGGTAGGCCTGCGCACCACGTTCTAAGCTGCACAGCAGTAAATACGCGGCCTCCAATCAAGTCGGGGCGCGACAAAAGAGCCCTGGGACGAACCGTCGCAGCACACTGTTACTGAATCAGAAATGATCCATGTCACTTAAAGTGCTGTTTCTAAACGTTTCGGGGCTTTATCATTTCCGCATAAAGGGCTGAAACGATTCATTCCGCCCTTAACTCTGAAGTGTCAGCCCTGCCCTCAAAGACAGCGCTACCCACTGCCACAGCCATACCTATAAAGACTCGCATCTCGACCTATGTCCACATTCCTGAATATGCGCAAACACAGCGCGCTGCTTCCTGTTGCCGGGCAAAAAGCTCTGGCTTTGATCGGCGGCATTACCGCTCTGGGCCTGGCTACTTGCGTGCAGGCGGCCCCCGCCTTTGACGCTGACTCCAAGTGGATGCTCGGCGATTGGGGTGGTACCCGTAACGAACTGGAAAAGCAGGGTTACTCCTTTTCCCTCGACTATGTAGGCGAAGTCGGCTCCAACCTGCACGGCGGCTATGACCATGACCGCACGGCGCGCTACAGCGACCAGTTCGGCCTGGGCACGCACCTGGACCTGCAAAAGATCCTGGGCTGGGACGACGCTGAATTTCAGCTGACCATCACCCATCGCAGCGGCAACAACATCAGCAATGACCGCATCAACGATCCACGGGTGGGCGGTTTCACTTCGGCCCAGGAAGTCTGGGGCCGTGGCCAGACCACGCGCCTGACGCAAATGTGGTACCAGCAGAAATTCTTTGACCAGAAGCTCGACATCAAAGTCGGCCGCTTTGGTCAGGGCGAAGATTTCAACTCGTTCCCTTGCGATTTCCAGAACCTGGCGTTCTGCGGCTCACAGGTGGGCAACTGGGCCGGCAGCATCTGGTACAACTGGCCCGTCAGCCAGTGGGCCCTGCGGGTCAAGTATCACCTGACCCCCGAGTTGTACGCACAGGTCGGTGCCTATGAGCAAAACCCGTCCAACCTGGATCGCGGCAACGGCTTCAAGCTCAGCGGCAGCGGCACCCAGGGCGCAGTACTGCCGATCGAACTGGTGTGGACGCCAAAAATTAATGGCCTGCCAGGGGAATACCGCGCGGGTTACTACTACAGTAATGCCAAGGCAACAGATGCTTACAAAGATGCCAACGGCCAGCCAGCAGCCTTGACCGGTGAAACGTATCGCAGCAGTTCAAGCAAACACGGGATGTGGCTGGGCGTGCAACAACAGCTCACTACCCGCGCCAGCGACCAGTCGAGGGGCTTGAGTGTGTTTGCCAATGCCACCATGCACGACAAGAAAACCAATGCCGTGGACAACTACGTCCAGGCTGGCGTCGTCTACAAAGGCGTGTTCGATGCCCGTCCCAAGGACGATATCGGCTTTGCCATGGCGCGCGTTCACGTCAACCCGGCTTATCGCAAGAACGCCCAGGCCACTAACCAGGCCCGCGCCATCTACGATTTCGACAACCCGGACTACCTGCCTCCCCAGGACACTGAATACAGCGCCGAGCTGTACTACGGCATCCACGTCACCAACTGGCTGACCGTTCGACCGAACCTGCAGTACATCCGCCACCCGGGCGGCGTCAGCCAGCTGGATGACGCACTGATTGGCGGTCTGAAAATTCAAAGTGCGTTCTGACAAACGGACTGCAACAACAACCTTGAAGGTTGTGATCGAACACCTATTTAGCTGATTCACTCCCGCGTCGGTTCGTCCCTTAAAGACCCCACCCTCGCGGGAACACCTCAAACGCAACGGAGAACCACACTATGAGCACTGAAGGTGCTTTCAGTCGAAGCCGCCTGCTACCGAGCCTTCTCGGTATCTTGCTGCTGCTAATGGGCCTGGCCATGTTGGCCGGGGGTATCAAACTGGTCACGCTGGGCGGGTCGTGGTACTACCTGCTGGCCGGGATCGGTTTTGGCTTGTCGGGCGCACTGCTGATTGCCGGGCGCCGCGCAGCACTGACCCTGTACGCACTGGTACTGTTCGCCAGCACCGTATGGGCACTGATGGAAGTCGGTCTGGACTGGTGGCAACTGGTGCCACGTCTGGCCATGTGGTTCGCCATCGGTATCGTCCTGCTGCTACCATGGTTCCGTCGCCCTGTCCTGCGCGGTCAGTCGGCACCGGTTGCCACCGGCGCACTGAGCGTTGCCGTAGTGCTGGCCGGTCTGGCTGCACTGGCCAGCCAGTTCACCAGCCCGGGTGAAATCAAAGGCCAACTGGACCGTGATGCCGTACCTGGCATGACCAACGCTGCACCGGCCATGCCCGATGGTGACTGGCAGTCCTACGGTCGTACCGCCTTTGGTGACCGTTACTCGCCGCTGAAAGAAATCACCCCGCAAAATGCCCACAAGCTGGTACCAGCCTGGACATTCCGCACCGGTGACATCCCTGGTGAAGGCGATCCCGGCGAAACAACCGCCGAGAACACCCCACTGAAAGTCAACGGCATGCTGTATGTGTGTACCCCGCACAGCCAGGTCATAGCCCTTGACCCGGATACCGGTAAGGAAATCTGGCGTTACGATCCGAAGATCAGCACTCAGAACGCTGAAAACTTCAAAGGCTGGGCACACATGACCTGCCGCGGCGTGACTTATCACGACGAAAACGCCTACGCCAAAGTCAGCACTGAACAAAGCGCTGCCGAGCCTGCTGCTGCTACATCCAGCAACTCGTGCCCGCGCCGCCTGTTCCTGCCGACTGCCGACACCCGTCTGATCGCCCTGAACGCCGACACCGGTAAAGTGTGCGAAGACTTCGGCACCAATGGCGCGGTAGACCTGCGTCACAACATCGGTACCTTTGCTCCGGGTGGTTACTACTCCACCTCGCCACCTGCCGTGAGCAAAGATCTGGTCGTGATTGGCGGCCACGTGACCGACAACATTTCCAACGACGAGCCATCGGGCGTGATCCGTGCGTACGACGTACGTACCGGCAAGCTGGTATGGAACTGGGACAGCGGCAACCCGGAGAAAACCACTCCGATTGCTGAAGGCGAAACCTACACCCGTAACTCGCCAAACATGTGGTCGATGTTCGCTGTCGACGAAGACCTCGGCATGCTGTACCTGCCGATGGGTAACCAGACGCCTGACCAATATGGTGGCGACCGTACCGAAGATTCCGAGCGTTATGCCGCTGGCATCACCGCCCTGGACATCAACACCGGTAAAGTCCGCTGGTACCGTCCGCTTACTCACCATGACCTGTGGGACATGGACGTAGGTGGTCAACCAACCCTGATGGACCTGAAAACCGCCGATGGCGTGAAACCGGCCCTGCTGGCTTCCACCAAACAAGGCAGCATCTACGTGATGGACCGTCGCACTGGCGAAGCCATTGTGCCGATCACCGAGGTTCCGGCCCCGGGCGGCGCTGTTGAAGGTGACCACACTGCACCGACACAGCCACGTTCTGACCTGAACATGATTCCTCCGGTCTTGACCGAACGCGACATGTGGGGCGTAACCCCATTCGACCAGATGCTGTGCCGGATCAACTTCAAGTCCCTGCGCTATGACGGCATGTACACCCCGCCATCGCTGCAAGGCTCGATCGTGTATCCAGGCAACTTCGGCGTGTTTGACTGGGGTGGCATTTCGGTTGACCCGGTTCGCCAGATTGCCTTCCTGAACCCGAGCTACATGGCGTTCACCTCCAAGCTGGTTCCGCAGGCCGACGTGGCTGCAATGGGCCCGCGCAAAGGCGAAACCTCCGGCGTTCAACCGAACAAAGGCGCACCTTACGGCGTGATCCTGGAGCCACTGTTGTCGCCACTGGGCCTGCCTTGCCAGGCACCGGCGTGGGGTTATGTTGCTGCAGTCGACCTGACCAACAACGAAGTGATCTGGAAACACAAAAACGGCACCGTGCGTGACAGCTCGCCGGTACCGATCCCGTTGTCCATGGGTGTTCCAAGCCTGGGCGGGACCTTCACCACCGCAGGTGGTGTGGCCTTCCTGAGCGGTACCCTTGACCAGTACCTGCGTGCTTACGACGTAAGCAACGGTAAAGTACTGTGGGAAGGTCGCCTGCCTGCTGGCGGCCAGACCACCCCGATGACCTACACCGGCAAGGACGGCACTCAATATGTGCTGGTCATGGCGGGCGGTCACGGCGGCCTGGGCACCAAAAAAGGTGACTATGTAATGGCGTTCAAACTGGCTGAGTAAGATTTACAGCTGGTATTGAAAAAGGCGGCTATCGAGAGATAGCCGCCTTTTTTGTGAGCCCGGTTTTAAACCGTTGCCCGCAATTTCCACACCCAGGCCTCGAACGCCACGGCCTCCATTGGCCGACTGATCAGATAGCCCTGGGCCGTATCACAGTGCCAGCGCTCGAGCAGTTCAAGGGTATGCTGATACTCCACGCCTTCAGCCACCACCTTGAGCCCCAGGTTGTGGCTCATTTCGATGGTCGAACGCACGATCACCGCGTCCTCGCTGGTTTCGTCCAGGTTGCGGATAAACGATTGATCGATTTTCAGCTCTTGCACCGGCAAGCGCTTGAGATGCGCCAGCGACGAGTAACCGGTGCCAAAGTCATCCACCGACAAGCTGATCCCGCCGTCACGCAACTTTTCCAGCACGTTGAGCGAGTGTTCGGGGTCGCGCATGGCCGTGCTTTCGGTGATTTCGAATATCAGTTGCTCAGCCGACAACTGATAACGCTTGAGCAGGCGCTCGACAGTCATCAACAGATTTTCACCGTGCAAATCCTCCGCCGAGATATTCAGCGACAGCTGCATATGCAGGCCCTTGCGGTTCCACGCGGACAACTGACGGATACCTTCCTCGATGACCCAGCCCGTCAGCAGGAACATGCTGCCCGTGCGCTCAGCCAGTGGAATAAATTCCGCCGGCGAGACCATGCCCAGTTCCGGGTGTTGCCAGCGCAACAGCGCTTCAGCCTGGCGCACATGGCCACTGCGGATATCCATTTTGGGCTGATAATACAGCTGTAACTGGCCATCGCTGGCGGCACTGCGCAAGTCCCGGATCAGCTGGATTTGCCGTTGGTGGGCGAGGTCACGGTCCTGCTGATACACCTGCAAATAACCCG
Organism: Pseudomonas sp. FSL R10-2964; assembly: GCF_009600035.1. Classification (NCBI taxonomy): domain Bacteria; kingdom Pseudomonadati; phylum Pseudomonadota; class Gammaproteobacteria; order Pseudomonadales; family Pseudomonadaceae; genus Pseudomonas; species Pseudomonas sp. FSL R10-2964. The sequence continues at coordinate 80,933 of NZ_WIWH01000021.1, forward strand.
GCAAGGCGGCGGCATCCCGGCATGCAATCGCAGCACGGCTGATCAGTTCTTCAGCGCTCTGCCCATTGAGCGGGTAGATCGCAATGCCCATGCAGACTTCCAGCAACACCTCGTGCCCATCAATGCTCAGCGGACGCTTGAGCAATGCGTACAACCTGTCAGCCAGCGCAACACCCACATCGACCTGGGTGCTTTCAAGCAGTAACAAGAACTCGTTGCCGGTGATGCGTGCTGCCGTATCGCGCTCACGCAGAGCGTCGAGCATCACGCGGGCGGACTCACGCATGATCCGCTCCCCACCCTCGGGGCCGAAGCTCTCATTGATCACACGATAATTTTCGATCCCCAGGTAAATCAGCACCACGCCGCGCCTTGCGCTGATGGCACTGCCCAGGCGTTCCATGGCCAGGGCGCGGTTGGGCAAACCGGTAAGCGGGTCGTGCAGGGCGTTATGTGCCAGCTGCTGCTCGCGCACGGCAATCCCGCTTTGCATGGCATTGATCGCCTTGGCCAGAAACCCCAGTTCGTCCCTGCGTGTAAGCTCTACCGGCGTTTCGTAGTTGCCCCGGCCAATGCGCTGCGCAGCCTCCGCCAACAGGCTGACCGGCCGCGAAACCGCCCGCGCCAGCCACAAGGCGCCGAGCAATGAAGCCAGCAAAGCCCCCAGGGATATCCACAGAAACTTGCGATCCAGCGAGTCGAATGCCTGCATCGTCTGATCCAGCGGGCTTTGCAGCACCGCCATGACTTGGCCGTTGCCCGGGTCACCGGAGTTGGCGAGTTGCAGCATCTGGCCAAGAAAGCGCCGGCCGTGGAATTCGCTGAAATGGATTGTCGAGCCCGGCGTATGCTCCTGCACGAATTCAATAATGCTGGCGCTCATGAAGTCCGGCTGCGTGCTGCTCAGTATTCCGCTTTCGCCTGGCTTGACCGTCATAAACGACACTTCAAGGTTGCTCAGGGAGCTCAATTCATGGGCAAACACGTCGTCCATCGGCATCCCCGAGACCACGCGCACCACAGGCAAAGGGCCCAGCACCACCCCTTGCACCAGCATGTACGGGCGCCCTGCCAGGATGCCGATGACCATGGTCTGGGTGTTGCGACGGGCCAGCCGCAGAGCCTTGGCATAAGGAAATGCCTGCCCCGCTGGCAGGCCCTTGAGGGTGCTGGTGATGATATTGCCGTCCAGATCCAGCACAAACAGCTCACTGCCATGCAGGCTCGCCTCGAACTCCTGCAGGGCGTGCTCTATCAGCGAGGGGCTGCCTTTGATCGTCGCCTCACGGAAATCCGAGTCATTGGTCAGCCAGTTGAGGCCGTACTGGATACGCCGCCAGCGCAGATCCATAAAGCGCTCGAACACCCGGGTTCCGGTCTTGAGCTGCTCTTGCGCCTGATCGCTGGCCACGGTAATGGTCACGGCTTTAACGGCGAAGTACACCGCACCGATCACCAACAGCAGGAGCAAGGCAAGAAACAGGCTGATACGCGCCTGAAAACTGTTGCGCAACTTCATGCTGCGCCCTCAATCCATTGAGTGAATGCCAATGGCCACATAAGCGCTCCCGCGACTTCCTTGAAAAAGCCATACCGGTGGCCTTCCAATCCATCTTTGTTGTTATGGATCCAACTGCTGCAGACAGAAGATCACCCATTAATTTCGGGCCGTCTACTGTCAAGTTGTTGGCGACAAAGGCCTATCGCACGGGGGTTTGACGGATTATTTCTTCAATCGACGTGCAAGCAGTTGTTCTGCCGCCGAGGAAGGCGTGAGGCTGGGTTTGATTGCGAAGCGACCATGAAATACGGGCACGAGAATGACCTGATCGTCGGTCAAGCTCCCACAGTTGAATATTCCCTGTACCCGCCTATCCGTCTACGGGGTTTCTTCTCCTTACACATGAAAATCTGTTCACCATTGAAACCACTGGCACCGCGCCCCATCTAACATCCATACCCAATTGCGCAGGTGCCCCATGAGCGACCAGCAAGAGTTTCCGGACAACACCACTGAGTACACCGATGTAGAACACACTGAATCCGAACACCATCCACATTCTGGAGGGACTGAATTGGCATTGCCGGAGCAGAATCTGCCGGACAAGGTTTACATCATTCCGATTCACAATCGGCCGTTCTTCCCGGCACAAGTGCTGCCGGTCATCGTCAATGAAGAACCCTGGGCCGAGACCCTGGAACTGGTCAGCAAATCCCCCCATCACTCCCTGGCGCTGTTTTTTGTCGACACGCCCCCTGATGACCCTCGCCACTTCGACACCAAAAGCCTGCCGGAATACGGCACCCTGGTGAAGGTGCATCACGCCAGCCGCGAAAACGGCAAGTTGCAGTTTGTGGCCCAGGGCCTGAGCCGCGTGCGTATCAGCATGTGGCTCAAGCATCACCGTCCGCCGTATCTGGTTGAGGTCGAGTACCCGCAGCAGCCCAAGGAGCCCACCGACGAGGTGAAGGCCTACGGCATGGCGCTGATCAATGCGATCAAGGAGCTGCTGCCGCTCAACCCGCTGTACAGCGAAGAGCTGAAAAACTACCTCAATCGTTTTAGCCCGAATGATCCGTCGCCGCTGACCGATTTCGCAGCGGCCCTGACGTCTGCCACCGGCAACGAGCTGCAACAGGTGCTCGATTGCGTGCCGATGCTCAAACGCATGGAAAAAGTGCTGCCCATGCTGCGCAAGGAGGTCGAGGTAGCGCGGCTGCAAAAAGAGATTTCAGCCGAAGTTAACCTTAAGATCGGCGAACATCAGCGCGAATTCTTCCTCAAGGAACAGCTCAAGGTCATCCAGCAGGAGCTCGGGCTGACCAAGGATGATCGCAGCGCCGATATCGAACAGTTCAAGCAGCGCCTTGAAGGCAAGACCCTGCCGACCCAGGCGCAAAAGCGCATTGATGACGAGATCAACAAACTGTCGATCCTGGAAACCGGGTCGCCGGAATACGCCGTGACCCGTAACTACCTGGACTGGGCGTCGTCGGTGCCCTGGGGCGTGCTGGGTGAAGACAAGCTCGACCTCAAACACGCCCGCAAGGTGCTCGACGCCCATCATGCCGGCCTTGATGACATCAAGGATCGCATCCTCGAATTCCTCGCCGTCGGGGCCTACAAAGGCTCGGTCAGCGGTTCGATCGTACTGCTGGTCGGCCCGCCGGGCGTGGGCAAAACCAGTATCGGCAAGTCGATCGCCGAGTCCCTGGGTCGCCCGTTCTACCGTTTCAGCGTCGGCGGCATGCGCGACGAGGCCGAGATCAAGGGCCATCGCCGCACCTACATCGGCGCCCAGCCGGGCAAACTGGTGCAGGCACTGAAAGATGTTGAAGTAATGAACCCGGTGATCATGCTCGACGAAATCGACAAGATGGGCCAGAGCTTCCAGGGCGACCCCGCTTCGGCCTTGCTGGAAACCCTCGACCCGGAACAGAACGTCGACTTCCTCGACCATTACCTCGACCTGCGCCTCGATCTGTCCAAAGTGCTGTTTGTATGTACCGCCAACACCCTGGACTCGATCCCCGGCCCGTTGCTCGATCGTATGGAAGTGATTCGCCTCTCGGGTTACATCACGGAAGAAAAAGTCGCGATCGCCAAGCGTCATCTGTGGCCAAAACAGCTCGAAAAAGCAGGCGTGGCCAAAGACAAACTGAGCATCAGCGACAGCGCCCTGCGCGCGGTGATTGACGGTTATGCCCGCGAAGCCGGGGTGCGCCAGCTGGAAAAACAACTGGGCAAACTGGTACGCAAGGCCGTGGTCAAGCTGCTGGCAGACCCCAAAGCCGTGATCAAGATCGGCCCCAAAGACCTTGAAGCTTCACTGGGCATGCCGGTGTTCCGTAACGAACAGGTCATCAGCGGTACCGGGGTGATTACCGGCCTGGCCTGGACCAGCATGGGCGGAGCGACGCTGCCGATCGAGGCAACACGTATTCACACCCTCAATCGCGGCTTCAAGCTGACCGGGCAACTGGGTGAAGTGATGAAAGAGTCGGCTGAAATCGCCTACAGCTACATCAGCTCAAACCTGAAGCAATTTGGCGGCGATCCGAAGTTCTTCGATGAAGCTTTTGTCCACCTGCATGTGCCTGAAGGGGCCACGCCCAAAGATGGCCCCAGCGCAGGCGTGACCATGGCCAGCGCCCTGCTGTCGCTGGCTCGCAATCAGCCGCCGAAAAAAGGCATCGCCATGACCGGCGAATTGACCCTGACCGGGCATGTGTTGCCGATTGGCGGCGTGCGCGAAAAAGTAATTGCGGCGCGCAGGCAAAAAATCAACGAACTGATTCTGCCCGAACCGAACCGCGGGCATTTCGAAGAGCTGCCCGATTATCTGAAGGAAGGCATCACCGTACACTTTGCCAAGCGCTTTACCGATGTGGCCAAGGTGCTGTTTTAAAACTGTTTGTAGGCCCTGACTTGCCTGCGATTGCCTCACTGCGGCTAATCAGGCAAGTCGGGCTTAAAGCAACACAGTTCGAATATTGGATCCAAAATTCCACGCAAGTCGCGTACTAGACACGTCTACTGTCATTTATGACAGTAGACGGTTGTTCATTTCCCATCCTTAATAGAGCTAATTCCCACAAAAATAATGCAGGAAAAGAATATGGCACTTCATCATCCTGTATATGAGAACCCGGATGTCCTGAGGCTCAAGGAGTCAGGACAAAAAATCTTCAACCCCAGAACCCGGGGAGAACTCAAGGCCGAACTGCTGGATCGTCCCGCGTTTACCGCGCAGGAAATGACCTTTGCCAGCAGCCAGAAAAAAATCGTCATTACCGGTGAGTTCGATGACTTTGGCTCAACCGCTTATCGCGCGGTTGCGTTCACCCTGGATATCAATATCCAGTCGGGTATCTACCGGTTCCAAAAAGACGAACACGGCCCCATCCTGTCCATGTCCTACATCGAGTGCGTTGAAATCGATGGCCGCCAGGTGTATCACTTGAATCAGGCCGATGTCGGCACCCTGCACCTGAGCGTGGTCGAGAGTTGCTACAGCGCCCGGCTGTTCACCATGGAAGGCCTGGACCACAACAGCAACAGCATGGAGATGTGCGGCGAATTCAGCATCAGCCCGCCCCACGCCTCTTTCTGATCGGCAGGCGACGAATGGCGCAGCTCCCTTCATGGGTTATGCTGCGCCCTTGTGTTTGCCTGACCGGAGCCTTCAATGCCCCCTGTACGCCTTATCCCCCTGCTTGGCCTCAGCCTGCTGACGGCCTGTGCCCAACAGCCTGCACACAACGTTACGCTCGAAGATCAAAGCGACTGCCCCCAGCAACTGCATGTGGGCCAGCAACTGATCCTGTCGTTGCCGAGCAACCCCACCACCGGCTACCGCTGGGCCATTCAAGACTCTGCAGGCGGCGTGCTGCGCAGCCTGGGCCCGGAGGTCTACACCAGCAGCGATAATGGCCAGTTGCTGGGCAGCGGTGGTCAATCGACATGGCGCTTTCAGGTATTTGCCCCTGGCAGCGGGCGCCTGCGCCTGACCTCTCAGCAACCGTGGGAGCCCGAAGCCGAGCCTGCGCAGGTGTTCGACTGCCCGATTACGGTGAACTGATATGGCGTGGCTGATCCTTGCGATCATGGGTGCTGTCACCTACCTCTATGGCGTCAGCACGCACGCCATGGTGCTGTGCCTGCTGACCAAGCCCGTACCGGTACTGGCATTGCTCGGCTGGCTGCACAGCGGGCCTGTCAGCCCCTATCGACACTGGATCAGCATAGGCCTGGGATTTTCCCTGCTGGGCGACATTCTGCTGGCCTGGCCACAGGACCTGTTTGTATTTGGCCTTGGGGCGTTTTTGTTTGCCCACCTGGCCTATCTCAAGGCCTACCTGGTGGACTGCCGCCGCGCAGCCGTGCCGGCCTTGATCCTGGCACTGCTTGCCGGTGGCAGCTTGTTGAGTGTCATGGCCACCCAGGGCCTGGGCGATTTGCTGGTGCCCGTGGGCGTCTACGCCCTGGCCATCAGCGCCATGCTCTGGCGCGCCCTCGCCCGCCTCGGCAGCGGCGTACCGAAACACTCGGCCTGGCTGGCAGCCGCCGGGGCGCTGGCGTTTGTGGTCTCGGACAGCCTGATCGGCATCGATCGCTTTGTGCAACCGTTCAGCGCCGCGCCCTACCTGATCATCCTCAGTTACTGGCTGGGCCAGTGGGGCATTGCCGCCTCGGTGTTTTCCCAGGGCAAACGCTGAACGCTTTATCAGACAGACCGCGCATCCCGGCGCCAACTTGGCTAAAATGCCGCCCCTTTTGAAAATTCCACCGCCGGAACCGCCGTGAGCAAAGAACCCGACCGTATTTTCGCCCAGCCCCTGACCCAGGTGCCGGACTTCGCCTTCAACGAAGACGTTGTGCGGGTGTTCCCGGACATGATCAAACGCTCGGTGCCCGGCTACCCGACCATTGTCGAGAACCTTGGCGTGCTCGCCGCCCAGTTCGCCCGGCCCGACAGCGTACTGTACGACCTGGGTTGCTCACTGGGCGCCGTCACCCAGGCCCTGCGCCGCCATGTGCGCACTGAAGGCTGCAAGGTGATTGCGGTGGACAATTCGGCGGCAATGGTCGAGCGCTGCCGCGAGTACCTCAATGGGCAGAACTCGATGTTTCAGGAGCTGCTGCCGGTTGAAGTCATCGAAGGCGACATCCTGGCCCTGGCGTTCGAGCCGGCCTCGGTGGTGGCGCTGAACTTCACCCTGCAATTCATCGCTCCAGAAGAGCGCCTGGCGCTGCTGGGCCGTATCCGCCAGTCGCTGCTGCCTGGCGGTGCCCTGATCCTTTCTGAAAAGCTGCGTTTCAGCGACCCCGAAGAGCACGGGCTGCTGACTGATCTGCATGTGGCGTTCAAGCGCGCCAACGGCTACAGCGATCTGGAGATCGCACAAAAGCGCAGCGCCATCGAAAACGTCATGAAGCCCGACAGCCTCGAAGAACACCGCGAACGCCTGCTGGCGGCCGGGTTCTCGAAAGTCGTGCCGTGGTTCCAGTGTCTTAACTTTGCCTCGTTGATTGCCTTGCCATGATTGATCTGTCCCCACTTGCCCGGCGTCTGGCCGGCACTCCATTGGCTGAATGGGCCAACACCCTGCAAGCCCAGCTCGACGTCAAGATGGATAAAGGCCACGGCGACCTGGAGCGCTGGCAAAGCGCGCTGGATGCCTTGCCCGACGTCAAACCGAGCGAAATCGACCTGTTGAACGGCCTGACCCTGGACACCGACTGCGACGACGCCACCCGTGCACAGATGAGCGAAGCCCTGATGGGCCTGTCACCGTGGCGCAAAGGCCCGTTCGACCTGTTTGGCGTTCACGTCGATACCGAGTGGCACTCGGACTGGAAATGGTCGCGGGTCGCGCCGCATGTCGACCTCAAGGGCAAGCGCATCCTCGATGTGGGCTGCGGCAACGGCTACTACATGTGGCGCATGCTCGGCGCAGGCGCCCACAGCGTAATCGGCGTCGACCCCAACTGGCTGTTCTTCTGCCAGTTCCAGGCCGTGCAACGCTTTTTGCAGCAGGAAGCGGCGTGGCACCTGCCGTTTCCTTTCGAAGACCTGCCGCCGAACCTGGAAGGTTTCGACACTGTATTTTCCATGGGTGTGTTCTACCACCGCCGTTCGCCCATCGAGCATTTGCTGGCATTGAAAGACTGCCTGGTCAAAGGCGGCGAACTGGTGCTGGAGACCCTGGTGATCGAAGGTGACGTGAACCAGGTGCTGGTGCCGGAAGACCGCTACGCGCAGATGCGCAACGTGTGGTTTCTGCCCTCGATCCCGGCGCTGGAGCGCTGGTTGCGCCGTGCCGGTTTCAGCGATGTGCGCTGCGTCGACGTGAGCGTCACCACCGTTGAAGAGCAACGTGCCACCGAGTGGATGAAGTACCAGTCGTTGAGCGACTACCTGGACCCGAACGACCACAGCAAAACCATCGAAGGCCTGCCGGCGCCAATGCGTGCGGTGATTGTGGCCAGGAAGTAACACACGCCCTTCACCCCTGTGGGAGCGGGCTCAGCGAGCCCTTCTGGCCTTGAAGAACTCGCTGAGGATCGCCCCGCACTCTTCAGCCAATACCCCGCCTTCATACAGCACCCGGTGATTCAAAAAGCCCTGGGTGAAAAACTGCCCCTGGCTTTGCACAATCCCGGCCTTGGGCTCCAGCGCGCCATACACCACCCGTGCCACCCGGGCGTGCACGATCAGCCCCGCACACATGCTGCATGGCTCCAGCGTCACGTACAGCGTGCTGCCCGGCAGCCGGTAGTTGCTGACAGCCGTCGCTGCATCACGGATGGCCATCATTTCGGCATGAGCACTGGGGTCGCTGCCGCTGATCGGGCAATTAAAGCCACGGCCGATGACTTCACCGTCCTGCACCAGCACCGCACCCACCGGCACTTCACCCAGCGCTGCGCCTTGAGCGGCCAGCGCCAGCGCTTCGCGCATAAAGTCTTGATCGCGGCTGCGGTCGATAATCAGGGGTTGACGCCCTTGTCGCATCAGGAAACCTCAATAGCGGCCATCAGGCCGGTTTCCATGTGATCAATCACATGGCAGTGGAACATCCACACGCCAGGATTATCCGCCACCAGCGCCACGCGGGCACGTTCGTTTTTGCCCAGCAGATAGGTGTCAGTAAAATACGGAATGATTTTTTTGCGATTGGAGGCCAGCACCTTGAAACTCATGCCATGCAAATGGATGGGGTGCTGGTACTGGGTCATGTTCTTCAATTCAAAGATATAGCTCTGACCCAGCTTGAGTTTGGCAATCGGTCGGTCAGCGCAGGTCTTGTCCTTGATATCCCAGGCCACACCGTTGATCTGCCAAAGGCTCGGAGGCTGATCCGGGCCCAGGTTCTCGGACATCGAACCGACCCACTCAAAGTTGAAGTTGATCTTCTCGGCATTGGCCACGTCGGGCTCGGCAATCGGGTTGGCGGGCAACGCCGGTGGCCACTCGCCCGGTGCATCGGTGCTGGCGACCGAACGCAAAGTGCCCAGCCGTACCGGGCCGTCACGCAACGACAGTTCTTCACCGGCGGGCGGGGCCTTGATTGCCAGGCAAATACGCATGCCCGGGCCCAGCCAGTAATCCTTGCCCAACGGCCTTGGCTCGATGGGGTTGCCGTCCAGCGCGTAGATCATCGCTTCCACGCCGGGGATATTCAGGCGATAGGTCAGGGTGTTGTCGAGGTTGAGAATACGCACGCGGGTGATCTGCCCTGCAGGCAGGTCGATGGTCGGCACATGGCTGCCATTGATGGTCGACAGGCGCCCCGCCGTACCGCCACGGGCCGCTTCGCGGGTGATGCTGAACGGCAGGAAGCCGCCCTCTTCATCGACGTGCCAGCTCTTGATGCTCAGGGTGCGCTCGTGCTTGAAGCCGGTAGGCTCGCGCTCTTCGACGATCAGCGGGCCGACCAGGCCACGACCCAGCTCTTCGCTGCTGTTGACGTGGGGGTGATACCAGTAGCTGCCGGCATCGGGCACGCGGAACTTGTAGTCGAAGTATTCTCCGGGCAATACCGGTAGTTGCGAGACGTAGGGGACGCCGTCCATTTCCAGGGGCAGGCGGATACCGTGCCAGTGGATGGTGGTTGCGACTGGCAGATGGTTGATAAAGCGCACCCGCAGCCATTCACCCTGACGCACGCGCAGCTCGGTACCTGGAGCCGATGGACCGAACGCCCAGGCCTGGGTGATATGGCCGGGCACCAGCTCGACGTCCAGTGGCGCGCTGATCAGTTCGTAATCGTGGCCGGCGTTCTCGGCAGCCACCTTGCCCAGCCAGTAACGCGAAGCGCCTCCTGCGCCAACACCCACCACTACCAGGCCGGCCAGACCACCGAGTATTTGTCGACGGGTAAAGGACATGGATTCAACTACCTCTCGTATCCGGCGCGGGCGTTGGGCCCGCAAAAGGCGAATACGATACACCTGCAATTGCGAAACAGTAAGGGCGGGGTGGCGAAGGGTCACAGCTGGCAGGCAAACACAGCCTGTGGGAGCGGGCTTGCTCGTGATTGGATCGCTGCGGTGTTGCAGGTACACCACAGTGCTGTCATCGCGAGCAAGCCCGCACCCACCTAAGGGCCGCAGGACGGGGTTTACAACCCCACCACCAGATGCACCACCCCACCCGGCAGGCTCAGGATCCCGGGCACACCCGCCACACGCAGGGCTTGCGGATCCAGGCGGGTGATATCGGCCAGCTCCACACGGATCCGGGTCAAGGCCACCCGCTGCTCGGTCTTGATATTGCCGCTCCCGCCCAGCGCAGCCAGCACCGTTTTATCCAGTGTCGACACCGGTTTAGCGGGCTCATCCACCACCAGATCGGGTGTCAGGGCCTTCCAGAATGCTTTAAGCGCTTTATCGAACATGTTCAGGACTCCAACTCGGTCATGGGTTGCACCAATGGCTGCAATGCAGCCCGCACCTGCCCGGCACTCTCCAGGCCCAGCGCGCGCTGCGCCAGGGCCTGGCACGCGACGAAATCCAGCTCTCGAACCCGCGCCTTGATACTCGGGATCAACGGCACGCTCACTGACAACTCATCGACACCCAGCCCCAGCAGCAATGGTACCGCCAGCGTCTCGGAGGCCAGTGCGCCGCACACCCCGACCCATTTGCCGTGGGCATGGGCGGCCTTGACAGTGGTGGCGATCAGGCGCAGCACCGCCGGGTGCAAGCTGTCGGCCTGGCTGGCCAGACGCGGATGGTCCCGGTCCATCGCCAGGGTGTACTGGGTCAGGTCATTGGTACCAATGGAGAAAAAATCCACCTCGGGGGCAAACAGATCCGCCATCAACGCTGCTGCCGGCACTTCGATCATGATGCCCAGTTTTGGCAGGGTCTTGATCCCCAGCGCCAGCGCCTGCTCCTCGAGCAACTGGCGGGCCATGCGCAACTCGGACAGCTGCGTGACCATCGGCAACATAATGTGCAGACGGGTCAGGTCGGCACTGGCCAGAATCGCGCTGAACTGCTCACGCAACAGGTGTGGACGCTCAAGGCACAAGCGGATTCCGCGCATGCCCAAAAATGGATTGGCCTCGTGTGCCATCGGTACATAGGCCAGTGGTTTGTCGCCGCCCACATCCAGCGTGCGCACCACCAGATTGTGCCCGGTACCCACGACACCGGCGATGGCGCTGTAAGTGGCAACCTGCTCGGCATGGCTGGGGGGGCTGCTGCGTTCCAGATAAAGGAACTCGGAGCGCAGTAAGCCGACCCCTTCTGCCCCCAGGCTCACCGCTTGCTCTGCCTCGGCCAGGGACGCGATATTGGCGCTGACTTCGATACGTACCCCGTCACGGGTACTGGCTGGCTGTGCCGCCTGCTGCAAATCCTGCTGCTGACGCTTGTGCTGAAGGGCACGCTGGAGGGTGAGCTGGCGGATCCGCTGCGGATCCGGCTCCAGGTGCAGCTGCCCCTGATCCGCATCGAGCAACACCTCGGTTCCGTTAGCCAGCGCCAGCACCTGTGGCGACATACCGCAAAGTGCCGGCAAGCCCAGCGCCCGGGCCAGAATCGCCACATGACTGCTGGCACCGCCACCGACCGTGGCAAAGCCTGCAACCTTGCGGGTATCCAGGGTTGCGGTCTGCGACGGGGTCAGTTGCTCGGCAATCAGGATGGCCAGATCCGGCAACTCCAGTGCGCAGTCCTGAACCCCGAGTATCAGTTTGAGTACGCGCTGGCCGACATCGTCCAGATCCAGCGCGCGCTCGGCCAACAAGCGATTGCCCAGGCCTTTGAACAGGGTCGCGGTTTCGTGTGTGGCACTCTGCCAGGCGAATGCTGCGCTCTTGCCCTGCTCGATCAGCCCGAAAGCCTGCTCCAGCAAAGAGGGGTCTTCCAGCAGCTCCTGGTGAGCGTTGAAAATCTCGGCCTGAGCCTTGCCCTGTGTGTTGTCGCACAGCGTTTGCAACTGCGCGGTGGCTCCTGCCAGGGCCTGTTGCAACTGCTCGCGCTCGTGGCGCTGGTCGGTTGCCAGTTCGCTGATCTGCAACACGCTTTCTGTCAGTTGCACAACATGACCGAAGGCCGAACCCGGTGACGCACAGACCCCGCGCAATTCGTTGCTGGCCACAGGCTCCGGCACTGCTACTGGCTGCGCTTCGGGCGCCACAGCCACGACCGATTCGCCGCAACCCTCAGCCAGCAGTTCACTCAGCACCTTGAGCGCTTGCTCGGCATCTGAGCCGCAGGCACTGAGGTAAACGCTGTCGCCGCAAACCGCCTGCAGGGCCATGATCGCTACCAGCGACTTGGCATTGGCGCTCTCACCCTGTTTGTGCAAATGAAGGGTTGCCGCAAAGCCTTTCGCCGCCTGGGCGAGCACCGCTGCAGGACGGGCGTGCAAGCCGTTGGGGTTGGGCAGACGCTGCGGCTGGGAACGCTGGGTATCGCCGGCTTGCACCTCGGCCACTGTCTCGGCCTGCCCCAGTTGCAGACGCAGCAGCGGCTGGCCCGTTTCGACCAGAACGCCACCTGGTGACGGGGCCACAAAAGGTTCGCCGCTGACCACCAGCATCAGCGTCAACAGGCTGCGGGCATGCAGGGCGATGTAGTCTGCATCGAACTCGATCAGCGCCTGCCCCGCTGTCACCTGCTGGCCCTCCTCGACCAGCGCCGTAAAGCCTTTGCCGCCCAGGTTGACGGTATCCAGACCAATATGCAGCAACACCTGCACGCCATTGGCATGGGTGATGCTGATGGCGTGGCCGGTGTGTTGCAAGTTACTGATCACCCCGGCCAGCGGCGCACAAAGCACCTGCGACGTCGGATCGATACACAGGCCGTCGCCTATCAGGCGACTGGCAAACACCGGGTCGGGCACGTTATCCAGCGCCATCAGCACACCGGACAGCGGTGCCAGCAATTCCACTTGTTGGGATGTGACCATAACTTCACCTGCAGTTGATTCGGTTAAATGCCGATGGAGCGCGAGCCCCGACAGCTCGCTTACTTCCACCAGTACTCGACTTGCAAACCTGCGTTGGAACCGTGACGGGCCGAACCGAATGCACCGCTGTCGGAGAGCGCCGAGCCTGCATCAAACTCATTGGCGGCGCGCTGTGCCGCAGCGTTCCAGCTGGCATAGGTGTAATACAAACGCACTTCCGGGCGCGTCCAGAAACCTGGGCCCTTGGGTGACCAGGTGGGCGCGAAAGTGAACTTGCTCAACTTGCGCGTACCGTCCGCGGCCTTGACCTGATCGTGCCCCAGCTCGGTGACCAGCTTGAACTGCTCACTGATCGCGTAAGTCGGGCGCACGCCCAAAGACAGCCACTCCTGATTGCCGCCGTCGGGGCGAAAATCCTTCTGGTACACCGCCTCCACCTGCCCGCCGAAACGCGGCGTCACTTGCCAGTCGAAAAACTCGACGATGCGATAACGCTTGCTGCTGTTATCCAGGCGAAAGTCGCCGGTATAGCCCAGGCCGGTGCCCGAGCCTTCGCCGTACTGCACGGCAAACTTGTTCTTGCCCCCCAGAAACTCGCTCTGCACATGCTGCGCGGTAATGGCCCAGCCACTGTGGGCGTCAGTGCGCTCGGGCTTGTCCAGATAACTGAGGCCCAACTCCAGCTCACCGCCGGGGTTGGTGTTGAAACCGGCCACGTTGAAGTCGTGGCGAGTCACATAGTTTTCCTGGTACAGGTTGTCTTTGCGCGACAGGGCGTAGCTGTATTTCAGGCCACCGATCAGTACATCCTCGATACCGGCACCGGTGGCGCTCTGGTTCCAGTAGTAGAAGTCGGAAATATGGATGTCGTTACGCTTGTAGTAACGGCGCCCGGCCCACAGTGAGCCGCCGTTGAGACCCGGCAGGTTCGACCACTGCGCGTACAGTTGCGGCAGACGCGCCGAACCGTTGTCGCCCTGGAAAGTCAGCTGGCGGTCGTATTGGTTGTACAGCGAGGCCATGCCATCGACGCTCAGTACCGAGCCATCGTCAAAGCTGTACACGTCCTGGCGCAGTTCCAGCTCGGCGTATTGTTCGCACTCGTTGCCCAGCCGGTACTTGGCCTCGGCACCGGGCAGCTTGAAGCAGGATTGCTTGCCGCCATTGAGCGAGTTGCCCACGCCACTGCGCAAATACCCGGCGAACTCCAAAGCGCTGGCCGACAACGGTGCCAGCAGGCACAGGCTGGCGATACAGATGCTGTAGTTGAGTGAAGATTTCATGGAACGACCTTTTTTATTGTTATGGGTAAAACCGGTAATCACTGCAGATGCAGGGCAAATGACTCATACGGACGCAGTGAAATCCGACTGCTGCGCACCGGGCAGTCGTCGTAGTTGCTGATCAGCAGCCGCTGGCTCATCCCCGCGTCAACCACACCTTCAGGCAGTTCGATATCGCAGGGTGTGCCATAGAAGTTGTTGATCACCAGCAGACTCTCGCCATCGCCCTGACGCACATAGACCCATACCTGCTTATGCTCGGGCAACAACAGACGATATACACCGTGTTGCAGCAAGGGCACTGCGCGGCGCAAGGCAATCAATTCGCGGTAGTGATGCAGCACCGAAGCCGGGTCATTGCGCTGGTCTTCAACGTTGATAAACGCCGCGTTGGCGGGGATGCCAATCCACGGTTCGACACTGCTGAAACCGGCATTGGCCTGATGATCCCATTGCATTGGCGTGCGGCCGTTGTCCCGTGACTTTTGCTTGATCGCAGCCATGCATTCGTCGTGAGGCACCCCGGCTTCGCGCTTGAGGCGATAGATATTCAGGGTTTCGACATCGCGATACTGCTCGATATGCTCGAACCCGGGGTTGGTCATGCCGATTTCTTCACCCTGATACACATAGGGTGTGCCTTGCAAAAAATGCAGCGCCGTGGCGAGCATTTTGGCCGAGACCACGCGGTGTTCACCGTCATCGCCAAAACGCGAAACCACACGCGGCTGGTCATGGTTACACCAGAACAGCGCGTTCCAGCCGCCACCGGCCTGCATACCAACCTGCCACTCCGAAAGAATGCCCTTGAGCTGCAGGAAATCGAAATCAGCCCGCACCCACTTCTGCATGTTCGGGTAATCGACTTTCAGGTGATGAAAATTGAAGGTCATCGACAGCTCCTGGCTGTCAGGGCGCGAGTAGCGGATGCAGTGCTCAAGGCTGGTGGACGACATCTCGCCGACGCTGACCAGATCGTGGCCGGCAAACACTTCGCGGTGCATCTCCTGCAGGTACTCATGCACGTTGGGGCCATCGGTATAGAAACGGCGGCCGTCGCTGTCGTCCTGGGGGAAATGCGCCGGTTTCGAGATCAGGTTGATCACATCCAGGCGAAAGCCACCCACGCCCTTGTCCCGCCAGAAGCACATCAGCTTGTAGACCTCGGCGCGTACCTTGGGGTTGTCCCAATTGAGGTCGGCCTGAGTGTGGTCAAACAGGTGCAGATAGTACTGGCCGGTTTGCGCCTCGTATTCCCAGGCCGAGCCGCCGAATTTGGACTCCCAGTTGTTTGGCTGGTCGCGCCAGATATAGAAGTCGCGATACGGGTTGTCGAGGCTGCTGCGCGCCTGCTGGAACCACTCGTGTTCGATGGACGTGTGATTGACCACGATATCAAGCATCAGCTTGAGGCCACGGGCACCGGCTTCGCGGATCAGCAGTTCGCAATCGGCCATGCTGCCGTAACTCGGGTCTATGGCGTAGTAATCGCTGATGTCATAGCCGTTGTCGCGCTGGGGCGAGCGCAGGAACGGCGTCAGCCACAGGTAATCGACGCCCAGCCACTGCAGGTAATCGAGCTTGTCGACCACCCCCCGCAAGTCACCGGTCGCGTTGCCCGCGTGGCTGCAAAAGCTTTTTGGGTAGATCTGATAGATCACTGAACGCTGCCAGTCTTGCATGGGGTGTTCCTTGCTTGGACGTTGTAGCCGCTGGTGCAGGCTGCAATAAGGGCCGCTGGACCGTCTATCAAGACGGGCAGCTTCGCAGCCCATCGCAGCCTTCGGCAGCGGCTACAGGAAAGTGGATGTGCTACGCGACGCGATAACCCGGACGAATGATTTTCAGGCTCAGGCCGCAGGTCAGGACAAACGGCACGACAATGGCCATCAACATGCCGATGACAAACATCGGGATGTACTGCGGAATGATCGAAATAAAGCCGGGCAAGCCGCCAACACCGATGGCCGAAGCCAGCACCTTGTTCAGCGACAGGAAAATGCTACCCAGCGCCGAGCCGATCAGCGCCGCATAGAACGGGAACTTGTAGCGCAGGTTGATCCCGAACATCGCCGGCTCCGTGATGCCAAAGTACGCCGAGACTGCAGAGGTAGAGGCCATGCTGCGCTCACGCACATTGCGGCTCATGTAGAACACCCCGAGCGCGGCGCTGCCCTGGGCCAGGTTGGACATGACGATCATCGGCCAGATAAAGGTGCCGCCGTGGTTGGCAATCAATTGCAGGTCCACGGCGAGAAACATATGGTGCATGCCGGTAATCACCAGCGGTGCATACAGCAGGCCGAAAATCATTCCGCCGAGCACCGGGGCCACGTCGAACAACAGCACTACGCCTTCGGTAATGAGGATGCCGAGGTGACGGGTCACCGGGCCAATGATCGCCAGCGCCAGCACCCCGGTGATGACGATGGTGGTAATGGGTACCACCAGCAATTGAATGGCATTGGGCACTCGCGCCCGTAGCCATTTCTCTATCACGCTCATCACATAGGCGGCCATCAGGATCGGCAGGATCTGCCCCTGGTAGCCCACTTTCTCGATCTGGAACAGGCCCAGGATATTGAAGTACGGCAGGCTCTGGCCCTCCAGCCCGGCCACGGCCTTGCCGTAGTTCCAGGCATTGAGCAGGTCAGGGTGAACCAGCATCAGGCCCAGCACAATGCCGAGGATTTCGCTGCCGCCAAATCGCTTGGCCGCCGACCAGCCCACCAGCGCGGGCAGGAATACAAAAGAGGTATTGGCCATGAGGTTGATCAGGCTCCACACCCCGTCCAGTTGCGGATAACCGTCGAGCAGGGTTTTGCCGTCGATAAACATGCCCTTGGCGCCGAGCAGGTTGTTAACCCCCATCAGCAAGCCGGCAATGATCAGGGCGGGCAGGATGGGCATAAACACATCTGAGAACACACGCACCAGACGCTGCATGGCGTTGGCCTTGTCGGCGCCCTGCTGCTTCACGTCGGCGATAGTGGCGGCTGCCAGGCCGGTCTGCTCACGCAGGGCGGCATAGACCTTCTCGACTTCACCGGGGCCGATCACCACCTGGTACAGGCCGCCCGTGAAAAAGGAGCCTTTGACCAGATCGATCTGGTTGAGGGTGGTGCTGTCGACCAGGCTTGGGTCCTTGAGGGCCAGGCGCAAGCGTGTGACGCAATGCGCGGCCTGCTCAACGTTGGCGGCACCACCGAGGCTGTGCAGCAGCTCGCGGGCGATCTGGGAATAGTCGTGGCTCATGCGTGGTCTCGCTTGAATTTTTATTATGGAGCGTCGCTGTGGCAGCACGCCGTAGCAAAAAAATACTCGTCTGTACGAGTTAAAGCAACAACTGGTACAGACGAGTTAGTGATTTTTCTGCCGCATACTTGCGCTGCCTTCCCTCCACCCCTTAAGGTTCCGGGCCCCGAGCCCAACCGGCATAGAGCCCTCGCCATGACCAAATACAATCAGATCTACACGGATCTGCTTGCCAGTATCACCACTGAACGCCTGGCCCGCGGCGCGCGCCTGCCGTCCGAAACCGAGTTGATGGCCAGCTATGGGGCCAGCCGCGGAACCGTGCGCAAGGCGATTGAACAACTGCAGGAGCGTGGATTTGCCCAGAAGATCCACGGCAAGGGCACTTTTGTATTGTCATCCAGCCCGATCGAGTTCCAGCTGGGCGGTATCGTCAGCTTTCAAGAGACCTACCCGCGCCTGGGCGGTAACGTCAGTACCGAAGTGGTGGAGTTCACCCGGTTCCCGCTCGAAGGCGCACTGTGCGAGAAGTTCGATGTTGCAGCGGGCAGCCTGATAACCCGCATCAAACGCGTGCGCCATATTGATGGCAAGCGGGTGATTCTGGACATCAACCATTTTGTCAGCGACCTGATTCCGGGGCTGGATCAGGCCATTGCCGAGCACTCGATCTATGCCTATATCGAGCAGACCCTGAATCTGCAGATCAGCTATGCCCAGCGCACCATCGAAGCGGTGCCGCGCAGCAAGGACGACCAGCAGCACCTGGACCTGGAGGGTCAGAGCCATGTGATCGTGGTGAGCAACCAGACGTTTCTACAGGATGGGCGCCAGTTCGAGTACACCGAGTCGCGGCATACGCTGGACAAGTTCTACTTTTCGGATGTGGCGCGGCGCTGACATCAAAAAAAGCACCCTCACCTTCCGGGGTGAGGGTGCTTTTTTACTTGGCCGCAAACTTCGACCCACGCCCCCCATCAAGCTGCGCCTGCAACATCCCCCATTCGCGGGCAACAATCGAATACGGGATAAAAATGCTCACTCTCTGCGCGCTCTTCAGCTCAGGCAACGTAATAGCACTGTTCAGGCTGGTCGAATAAAAACCGGCATTGATCCCCACCACGCAACCGTCACTGGCGATCACCGGCCCACCCGACATGCCCTTGACCAGCGGGGCATCATGAATGGCATACAGGTCACCGCTGTGATCTTCGGTATTGCTGAAGGGGGTTTTATACACTTTGCCCTTACCCGTCGTGGTCACAAGGTAAGGGCTCACGCCCACGGCCGTGATGCTCTCTCCCACCTGCGGCGCTCGCCATGCCGGGAAGTGGCCATTGGCTTTATGCTTGATAAAGACCAGATCGCAGCGTGTGCTGCAACGGTATGCAACGTTGGGGATAAACGGGGTATGCCCAGTGGTGACGGCGTAGTCCTCATTCCATTGCACGGCCGAGGCCATGTACATATACGGCATGGGAAAGCCTGAAAAGACGGGAAAGTAAGCTTCATTGACCGGCCCCGACAAGTCGGGCTTCACGAATCCGTTGCATCCTGCAGTGACAACTCCTATTAACAAGAAGGCCATGATCTTGATCATGATAAATCACCGACTTATAGGGAGGATGCGACTGGCTTTGATTGTCAGTATTTTGACTACAGCAAAAACAGCACGCCTAACCAATTGTTTTGGTTGAGGCATGTATTATTTATGGATGAGGTTTTAATAACGCGTATGAATCAATCGAACTAAGCTCAATTGCCATTTCGAGCAATTGCCACGTTCAAATAATTGGCGTCGGAAGTTTGATGATTCAGAACGCCGACCACAAAAAAAGCGATCAACAGTAAAGGTTGATCGCTTTTTTATATCAAGCCGGGCTCAAGGCCTTTCATGCACTATCAGTCTGCGGCGCCATCATTTTTGTGAGCGCCAACGGTCTTGCGTTCACCGGTTGGAGAAACTTCATACACGTTCATCACCCAAGTGTCAGCGATCACGGTTTCAACCACGTAATTCTTCTTGGCTTGCGGGGTGAATTGCTGCGCAACAGGCTGCTCTTTGTCGAACGGCGTAGGCATTGGAATACCGTTGAAGGTGAACTGCTTGGCCTTGACCGTCCCTTCCACGTGCACCACTTTGTCTGCATCGACCAGCTTGCTGATGCTGTCAGTGCCACCGCCAATTCGCTTCAGATAGGCCGGTATGCGCTTGAAGTAAGCAGTGTCATAAACACGATCACCCGCGTCATCCATTCGACCGTCGGAATACCCGTACATGTAACTGACAGGGTGATCACCCTCCCCGCCGATGGTACGGAAGGTCAAGCTGGCTTGATGGTCATTCATGACCAGTGGCACGACCGGCGTTGAAGTGAGATCACCCGCCTTACGGCTACTGCAACCGGTCATCACAAGGGCGAGTGTGATTGCTAACGGAACTGCCAGATAAGTTTTCATTCGATCCTTGAACAGTCTGAGTGAAGGACAGTATGGAACCATTTGTTGAATGAAAGTTCCCTATACGATGTTGGCGCATCACACTCTACCCGCGTCAAAACCCAAGGAAGAACGCCATGTTCACGAGGAGCCTGTTGCTGAGTTTTTGCGCTGTGTTACTGGTTGGCTGCACGGGAAGGGGCTTTCAACCACCACCCGGGGACTACACACAATGGTACAAAAAGGGGGTCACCCAATCAGGCGTCGACAACGCCATGCGTGCTTGCGGGTATACCAATCTTGATGGCGTGGGAGACACCTCGCCGATCGATGTTGTGCTGACGCGGTTCTACTGCATGAAGGACGCCGGGTTCAAGCGCAGGGATAAACTCGATCTGTGCAAGCAAGGCCGTATTGGCGAATCCCCGGTATGCGAAGGCCGCCGGTAAACCATTACCAAAAGGAAAACAGGGAATGAACGATCTACGCAACGGACTGTACGGCACCGTACTGGTGTTGGCGGCAGCAGCAATGGGTGGTTGCGCCTCCTCGGCCGCGATCACCGGCGAGCCTGGGGTAAACATGGGCGACAGCTATCAGAGTGTGCTCGCGGTGGTCAGCCGCAACAATACCGTGACCAAACAGGTCGATGGCCAAGGCTTCCGGGCCGAGGGTTACTCAGCGATGTTCAAGGACTGTCGCGTCAAATACTTCCTGTTCCAGGACGCCGATGGTTTGCAGCGCGTGACCTATGAACCTGCGCCGCATCTGTCAGTCAGCCAGAACTGCCGCCAGCCTTAACCTGCCCCTGCGAGTCGATTGCCTGATGAGACTGTTCACTGTAATCCCCGCCGTTCTGCTAGCGCTCAGCGGCTGCGGCCAGGTGGCAAACGTGCGTTCGCTGTCCACCGGCTACATCCCGCCACAGAGCGGCGAGACTGCCCGTATTCGCCTGCTCACCGACGGCCTGGTGCGCGCCGTGCCGGGGCGTGACTGCCTCGACTGGAATGTGCCCGGCGCGGGGGTGATGGCGTCGGCGAAATCCGGCTTCCCCGACCATAACGGTGAAAACCTCGGCATTGCCGGGCCGATCTATTCGTTGGCAGGTTCGGTCTCGTCAGAGCTGGTAGTGCCGGCGAACAAGCCGATCGCGCTCCATTACCTGGGGCGCCTGCAATATGCCCGGCAGTGTGCCAGGACGATGACCTTCGTACCTCGGCCCGGGGTGGATTACCGGGTGCAGGCATCGATGTCGGCGGACTGTTCATTCCTGCTGGATGAGCTTTCAGCTGACGGCATGCAATGGGTCGCTGTCGAACCGAAGCCTGATGGCAAGGTGTCGATGTGTCACGCGATGGATAACTTCTAGCCGAAATCAGCGCGGGTCCATTACCAAGCCACCTAAACACGGCGCCTGGCGATGCACAAAGCTGCCAGAATTTGCCAGACCCAAAAAGCCAAAAGCCCGCAATTAAGCGGGCTTCAGGGTGTTCTTGCTTGAATCGCCCCGGGTTTCCTAGACACTCTCCAGGCTCGCTGCGTAACGCTTTTCAAACTCTACCGGTGACAGCTG
>NZ_WIWH01000022.1:0-96737 GCF_009600035.1 Pseudomonas sp. FSL R10-2964
TAAGGGGTCAATGTGTCGTATTAAAAGTGTTCGCGATGTCTCCGAACATTGTGTTCGCTATGTCCCCGGTCCATACACTCCCGGAGGGAGAGGGGACGGATTGATGGTGTTCTTGAAACCGCGTGCGGTCTGCTCCCTCTCCCTCCGGGAGAGGTACGCACGGGCTCAAGGCGCGAACGGCATCTCACGCTTGTGGTGGGTCTTTTCGTACGTCTTGCAGATGATATTGAACGCTTCTTCGCTCACCGGCTCGCCATGCAAGAAGGCATCGATCTCGGCATAGGTCACGCCGTGGGACGCTTCGTCCGGTTTGCCGGGCTCTAGGTCTTCGAGGTCGGCAGTCGGGACTTTCTCCACCAGCGATTCCGGCGCACCAAAATGCCGAGCAATGGCCCGCACCTGATTTTTCACCAGCCCGCTGAGCGGTGCCAGGTCGCAGGAACCATCACCGAACTTGGTGAAGAAGCCCATCACCGCTTCCGCCGCATGGTCGGTGCCGATCACCAGCCCGCCAGTCGCCCCGGCAATAGTGTATTGCGCCACCATGCGCATACGCGCCTTGGTGTTACCCAGTACAAAGTCCACGGTGGCGGCAGGCTTGCCTTCAAACGCGGTCACTTCAGCCGCCAGGGCCTTGACCGCAGGGCCGATGTTCACGGTCTGGCGCTCGTCCGGGTTGATAAAGTCGACCGCCGCCGTGGCGTCCGCTTCGTCATGCTGCACACCGTAAGGCAGGCGCACGGCAATAAAGCGATAGGCCTGGTCACCGGTCTGTTCGCGCAATTGCTGCACCGCACGTTGTGCCATCAGGCCTGCGGTCAGGGAGTCGACCCCGCCGCTGATGCCCAGTACCAAGGTCTTGAGCCTGGCGTTGTGCAGGCAGCACTGAATGAAAGTGATACGCCGGGCAATCTCGGCCTCAAGGGCTGCGGTGTCTTTGAACGGCGGCTGGACCTTGAGGTCTGCAGCAATCTGACGCTGTACGGCCTGCATGATTCACTCCTTGGGAGAATGTTCAGGAACTTGGAAAACGTGGCGTAAATAGGCGGCGAAATTGGGGTCGGAGCAATGGGTCTTGCCCGGTTCATCGGAAATCTTGGCCACCGGCGAGCCATTGCAGGCGTTCATTTTAAGCACGATGCTCATTGGCTCAACCCCCGGAATGTCGCAGGTCAGGTTAGTCCCGATACCGAAGCTGACGTTGATCCGGCCGCGCAGTGACCGGAAAATCTCCAGCGCCCGGGGCAGGGTCAGGCTGTCGGAGAACACCAGAGTCTTGCTCATGGGGTCGATGCCCAGCTTGTGGTAATGAGCTATGCATTTTTCGGCCCACACCACAGGGTCGCCGGAGTCGTGGCGCAGGCCGTCGAACAGCTTGGCAAAGTACAGATCGAAATCTTTCAGGAAGGCATCGGTAGTAATGCAGTCCGTCAGCGCGATGCCCAGCAAGCCGCGGTACTCGCGCACCCAGCAGTCGAGCGCGGCACTCTGGCTGTCGATCAGCCGTGGGCCCAGTTGCTGGTGCGCCATGATCCATTCGTGGGCCATGGTCCCTAGCGGCTTCATGTCCAGCTCGCGGGACAGGTTGACGTTGCTGGTGCCGACAAAACGCCCGGGGAAGTCGTGCTTGAGCACACTGACGACTTCTTCTTGCACGCGGTACGAAAACCGTCGACGAGTGCCGAAATCGGCGACTTGCAGTTCAGACAACTCTTCAGCGCTGGCATTGGCCTGCAGCCAGTCAAACTTGCGATACAGCTGCTCCCGGGCCTGTGACAGCACGGTATCGGCATAGCGCGAACGGTTGCGTACTTCGCTGACAATCGCCAGTAACGGCACTTCAAACAGGATCACATGCAGCCACGGCCCGCGCAGGCGGATAACCAGTTCGCCGTTTTCGATGCCGGTGTGTACATAGCGCATATTGAAGCGAAACAGCCCCAAAAAGCGGATGAAGTCGGGCTTCATAAAGGTGATGCGTTCCAGAAACCCCAGCTGGTCCTGAGTCATGCTCAGTTCGCACAGGCGTTCGATCTGGTGACGAATTTCGTTGAGGTATGGGCGCAGATCCTCACTGTTGCGGCAGCGGAATTCCCATTCGACTTCGACGTTGGGGTAGTTGTGCAGCACCGCCTGCATCATGGTCAATTTGTAGAAGTCGGTGTCGAGCAGGTTCTGCACGATGCGATCGGCAAATACACTCTCGCTCATAGCGGCAATCTCCATGCTGCCCGTGCCTGATAGCCACGGCGTTCAGCTTTTTCAATGAATGGCGCTAGTGGCGCATATCTGCAGGCGGTTTTGCCAGCGGTTTTTGTGGTCGTGGCCTGTTTCTGCCCGCTCCCACAGGTGTTATCGCGCATCCAGCTGCTCCATGAACCAGCTCACGAATGCCTTTACCTTGGGTACGCCTGCCGTATGTTCAGGATAGGCCAGGTAGTAGGCATCGCGGCTCGGCATCAAGTGCTGCCAGGCGATGACCAGTTTGCCGTCGGCCAATTCCTCTTCCACCAGGAACCTCGGCAGCAGTGCCACGCCACAGCCAACCTGGGCTGCGCGGATGCACATGTAGAAGGTGTCGAAGCGCGGCCCATGGTAGCTGTGATCGGTATGAAACCCCTGATGCTCAAACCACTCGTGCCAGGCCTGTGGCCGCGAAGCGTTCTGCAGCAACACCAGACCTGTGAGTTGGGTCGGGTCGGTCAGTGCCGTGCCCGGCAAGCTTGCTGGCGAACATACGGCGACCAGTTCTTCACTGAACAGCTTCAGGCTCTCGGTGCCGGGCCGTGAGCCCTGGCCGAAGTAAAACGCCAGATCGCTGCGCCCTTGCAGCAAATCGTCGCCTTGCTGCTCATTGCACAGATCCAGATGAATATGCGGATGGCGTATGCCCCAACCCTTGAGGCGCGGCACCAGCCAGCGGGCGCCAAAAGTGGAAGGGGTGGAGACCCGTAGCACTTCTGTTTCGCCGCCATAGGAACGCAGGGTGTGGGTCGACATCTCTACCTGGGTCAGGATTTTTCGGACTTCTACCAGATACAAATCCCCTGCAGGCGTCAGTTGCAAACGGCGGCGCACCCGGCGAAACAGCAAGTGCTGCAACAGCTCCTCGAGCTGTGCGACCTGTTTGCTGACCGCGCTCTGGGTCAGATTCAGCTCTTCGGCCGCGCGGGTGAAACTCAGATGACGGGTCACCGCTTCAAAACACTGCAACGCCGTGATCGAAGGTAGATGGCGCTTGTTGAGCATAGAAGGCCTCTGATTGTTGTTGTCAGGCAACGTTACCAGTGCAGCATGAATTTTCGGAATGATATCTCGCTTAAAGGTCGTTTGTTGCCGCCATGCCAGCCAGCTACAACTAAAGGCCTGTGAATCATTTTTTAAAGCTCAAGGAGTGCCTTCAATGGTTGCTGCATTACTGGATCGTCTTGGTGTGAACCCCGCGCTGTACCAGCAGGGCAATCAGCCGGTGTATACGCCGATTGACGGTAGCCAGATCGGTGCGGTGCACTGGGAAGGGGCTGCCGAGGCCGAGCAGCACGTGACCCGCGCCGAACACGCATTCGAGGCATGGCGCAAGGTGCCTGCCCCGCGTCGTGGGGAACTGGTGCGCCAGTTCGGCGATTTGCTGCGTGAGTACAAGGCCGATCTGGGCGAGCTGGTGTCATGGGAAGCGGGCAAGATCACCCAGGAAGGGTTGGGCGAAGTGCAGGAAATGATCGACATCTGCGACTTTGCAGTTGGCCTGTCGCGTCAGCTCTACGGCTTGACCATCGCCTCGGAGCGACCAGGCCACCATATGCGTGAAACCTGGCACCCGCTGGGTGTGGTGGGTGTGATCAGCGCATTCAACTTTCCGGTGGCCGTGTGGGCGTGGAATACCGCGTTGGCGCTGGTATGCGGCAACGCGGTGATCTGGAAACCATCGGAAAAAACCCCGCTGACGGCGCTGGCCTGTCAGGCCTTGTTTGATCGTGTGTTGAGCTCGTTTGAGGGCGCGCCCAAGTACCTGGCCCAGGTGGTGATTGGTGGTCGTGAAGCGGGCGAAGCCCTGGTTGACGATCCGCGAGTCGCGCTGATCAGTGCCACCGGCAGCACGCGCATGGGCCGCGAAGTGGCACCTAAAATCGCCGCACGCTTTGCCCGCAGTATTCTGGAGCTGGGCGGCAACAATGCGATGATTTTGGCGCCGAGTGCCGACCTGGACATGGCCGTGCGTGCCATCCTGTTCAGTGCTGTCGGTACTGCCGGGCAGCGCTGCACCAGCCTGCGCCGGCTGATTGCCCACGACTCGGTCAAGGAAGAAATTGTCACCCGGCTCAAGGCGGCCTATTCCAAAGTGCGTATCGGTCATCCGCTGGAAGGCAATCTGGTGGGGCCGCTGATCGACAAAAGCAGCTTTGAAAACATGCGTGATGCGCTGGAGCAGGCCCTTAGCGAAGGCGGGCGGGTATTTGGTGGCGAGCGGCAATTGGCGGGCCAGTACCCTGGCGCTTACTACGTGGCCCCGGCGATTGTGGAAATGCCCGAGCAAAGCGACGTGGTGTGCAGCGAGACCTTCGCGCCGATTTTGTATGTGGTCGGTTACAGCGACTTTGCCGAGGCCTTGCGCCTGAACAACGCGGTGCCGCAGGGGCTGTCATCGTGCATCTTCACCACCGATGTGCGCGAGGCCGAGCAATTCATGTCGGCCACTGGCAGTGATTGCGGGATTGCCAACGTCAATATCGGGCCCAGCGGTGCGGAAATCGGGGGTGCCTTTGGTGGTGAGAAAGAAACCGGGGGCGGTCGCGAGTCGGGGTCAGATGCATGGCGTGGATATATGCGCCGGCAGACCAATACCGTCAACTACTCGCTGGAATTGCCGTTGGCGCAAGGGATTACGTTCGATTGAGGTGATGCAAGCCCTCACCCCCAACCCTCTCCCGGAGGGAGAGGGAGCTGATCTGCTTTTGCCTTTAGTCCCCTCTCCCTCCGGGAGAGGGCCAGGGTGAGGGGCTTTGATTTTGGTTGGGTTTCATTTCTGGAGCTTGGCAATGCCTTTACAAGAACAATGTCTGTGGGAAACCCTTACCCCCCAACGCCCCCAAGCGCCAACCTTCAAGGGCGAGTTGAGCGTTGATGTGTGTGTGATCGGTGCCGGCATCACCGGTTTGTCCGCCACCATCCATTTGCTCGAGCAGGGCAAAAGTGTCTGTGTGCTCGAAGCCTATCGCACCGGTCATGGCGGCTCAGGCCGCAACGTAGGATTGGTTAATGCCGGGATGTGGATACCGCCCGACGATATCGAAGCCGGTTTCGGCGAGGCTGTCGGCAGCCAGCTCAACCGCATGCTCGGTGCCGCCCCGGGACTGGTGTTCAGCCTGATCGACAAATACCGCATCGACTGCCAGTTGCGCCGTGAAGGCACCCTGCACATGGCCCATAATGCCCGTGGCGAAGCCGATTTGCGCAGCCGTGAAGAACAATGGAAGCGCCGTGGCGCCCCGGTTGAACTGCTCACCGGCGCCGCCTGCGAAGCCGCTACCGGCACCACAAAAATCGCCGCCGCCTTGCTCGACCGTCGCGCCGGCACCCTCAACCCTATGGCCTACACCTCGGGCCTGGCCAAGGCAGCCTGTGATCTGGGCGGGCAGCTGTTCGATCATTCCCCGGTCACCGGACTTGAACGCCAAGGCCCACGCTGGTCAGTGCAAACGGCCCACGGTGCGGTAAGTGCAGAGCAGGTGGTGCTGGCGTCCAATGCCTACACCGAAGGCGAGTGGACTGACTTGCGACGTAACTTTTTCCCCGGTTATTACTACCAGGTCGCCTCCAAACCTCTGACCGACGCCAGCGCAGCGCGAATCTTGCCAGGCGGCCAAGGGTCGTGGGACACCCGCCAGGTATTGAGCAGTATCCGTCGCGATGCCGACGGCCGTTTACTGCTCGGCAGCCTGGGCAACGGCAATCAGAAGCCTGCGTGGTTTCTCAAGGCCTGGGCCGACCGCGTGCAGCAGCATTATTTCCCGTACCTCAAGGGCGTGGAATGGGAGTGCACCTGGACGGGCTGCATCGCATTTACGCCCGATCATCTGATGCGCTTATTTGAACCGGCGCCCGGTTTGGTGGCAGTCACCGGCTATAACGGTCGCGGTGTAACCACAGGCAGCGTGGTCGGCAAGGCCTTTGCCGACTATTTGTGCAGTGGCGATGCCAAGGCCTTGCCAATCCCCTTTGCACCGATGCGGCCGCTGTCTGGCACGGGGTTGCGCAGTTGTTTATACGAAGCCGGTTTTTCGCTGTATCACGCCGGCCAATGTTTAAGAATTGTGATCTGACGCGGTTTTTTCCTGGGCGCCCCGACGTTTTGCCTGGCAGCGGCTAGCCTTAAGTGGTGCGGCCTGTAGCAGTCCTGCACCGAGAGTGTGCAGTTCGGTGACGCAAGTGGTTACAGGACGTTTGCGCAACCCGGGGCAACCTGGTTGCAATACCGGCTGCGGCAGGGGGCGCCTGTAGAAACATAGCGGTTTTACCTTCCTCGGTTTAGACGGTTGCACGCCCAATGAAAATGGGCTCGAAACAGTCGATATAACAACAATAGAACGACTTTTTTAAGAATAAAAAGCCAATGGCACGCGGCTTGCTCAGCGCTTTAGGTGAAGTCGAAGTGCCATCTAATAAAACCTCAGGAGCACCACCTCATGTCGCAGACGTTCTACAAGAAAGGTTTTCTGGCCCTCGCCGTAGCAGCTGCATTGGGCGTTTCTTCGTTTGTTCAGGCTGATCTGAAAATTGGTGTTGCGGGCCCGATGACTGGCGCCAACGCAGCTTTTGGCGAGCAGTACATGAAGGGTGCCAAGGCAGCGGCAGACAAGATCAACGCCGCCGGTGGGGTCAACGGCGAGAAGATCGTTCTGGTGGCCGGGGACGATGCCTGCGAGCCGAAACAGGCCGTAGCCGTCGCCAACCGTTTGGTCGACCAGGACAAAGTGGCCGGTGTAGTAGGGCACTTCTGTTCTTCATCGACCATTCCGGCGTCTGAGGTGTACGCCGATGCCGGTGTGATTGCGATCACTCCTGGCTCCACCAACCCGGCGGTGACCGAGCGTGGCCTGAGCGCGATGTTCCGCATGTGTGGTCGTGATGACCAGCAGGGCATTGTGGCGGCGGATTACATTGTTGATGTGCTCAAAGGCAAGAAAGTGGCCGTTTTGCACGACAAGGACACCTATGGCCAGGGCCTGGCGGACGCCACCAAGGCGCAACTGATCAAGCGCGGCGTGACCCCTGTGTTGTACGAAGGCCTGACCCGAGGCGAAAAAGACTTCAGTGCCGTGGTGACCAAAATCCGCTCCAACGGGGCCGACGTGTTGTATTTCGGTGGCCTGCACCCGGAAGCCGGCCCGCTGGTACGCCAACTGCGTGAGCAAGGCCTCAAGGATGTGAAGTTCATGTCCGATGATGGTGTGGTCACCGACGAACTGGTTACCACCGCAGGCGGCCCGCAGTACGTTGACGGCGTTTATATGACCTTCGGTGCCGACCCGCGCCTGTTGCCAGACAGCAAGGTGGTGGTTGAAGAGTTCCGTAAGGCTGGCACCGAACCAGAGGGCTACACCCTGTACGCCTATGCTTCGGTCCAGGCCCTGGCTGACGCCTTTGCCGGCGCCAAATCCAACAAGGGTGAAGATGCTGCCAAGTGGCTCAAGGCCAACCCGGTTAAAACCGTGATGGGTGAGAAAGCCTGGGACAGCAAAGGTGACCTTAAAGTCTCCGACTACGTTATGTACCAGTGGGACAAAGACGGTAAATATCACCAACTGGAAAAACAGAAGTGAGATGAGTCACCTACCTGATGCCAGCTTCGGCGGGCATCAGGTAGGGATGGATCTGCACCACCTGTCTTCTTTTCCAGGAGTCGCGCACACCCTGCCAGCCAAGCTGTCCTGTGACGGCGTGGATGGCTTGCGTCTGCGCAAAGGCTCCAGTGCGTGAGATTGCGTTATGGATGGTATTTTCCTACAGCAACTGCTGAACGGCCTGACCCTCGGGTCTGTCTACGGCCTGATCGCCATCGGCTACACAATGGTCTACGGCATCATCGGCATGATCAACTTCGCCCACGGCGAGGTGTACATGATCTCTGCTTACCTCGCGGCGATCAGTCTGGCTCTGTTGGCATACTTCGGTATCGAATCCTTCCCGTTGTTGATGTTGGGCACCCTTATTTTCACGGTGGTGGTCACGGGCGTGTATGGCTGGGTGATCGAGCGCGTGGCCTACAAGCCGCTGCGCAATTCCACACGGTTGGCGCCGCTGATTAGCGCCATTGGTATCTCCCTTATCCTGCAGAACTATGTGCAAATCGCCCAAGGCTCACGTCAGCAGGGCGTGCCGACGTTACTTAGCGGGGCGTGTCGGGTCGATATCGGCTCAGGCTTCGTACAGCTGACCTACACCAAAGTCTTTATTCTGCTCGCCGCCTTTGTGGGCATGGGCCTGCTTACTTACATCATCAAGTACACCAAGCTGGGCCGCATGTGCCGCGCCACCCAGCAGGATCGCAAGATGGCGTCGATCCTGGGGATCAATACCGACCGGGTGATTTCCTACGTGTTCGTGATCGGTGCCGCCATGGCCGCGCTGGCCGGTGTGCTGATTACCATGAACTACGGCACGTTCGACTTCTATGCCGGTTTCATCATCGGGATCAAGGCCTTCACCGCAGCGGTGCTCGGCGGCATCGGTTCACTGCCGGGGGCCATGCTCGGCGGGATCATCCTGGGTATTTCCGAGTCGCTTTTTGCCGGGTTGATTAACTCGGATTACAAGGATGTATTCAGTTTCTCACTGCTGGTGCTGATTCTGATTTTCCGTCCTCAAGGCCTGCTGGGTCGTCCTCTCGTGGCGAAGGTGTAAGTATGTCTGTAGCCATTAATAAACCGATTGATATCAAAAAAAGCGTAGTCGACTCGATCCTGGCCGGGTTGATTTCATTGATTGTGTTCGGGCCCATCGTAGGGGTGGTGCTCGACGGTTACAGCTTCAACCTGCAACCGGCCCGGGTAGGCTGGCTGGTGGCTATCGTTATGGTCGGGCGCTTTGCCCTGAGCCTGTTTTTACAGACTGCCAAAGGGCTGAAAATCCTGCAGGGCTTTGAGTCCACAGGCTCGGGCGTGCATGTGCTGGCACCGGACTACAAGTCGCGGCTGCGCTGGATCGTGCCGTTGCTGATCGTGATTGCCATCGTGTTTCCGTTTTTCGCCAATAAATACATTCTGACCGTGGTCATCCTTGGGCTGATTTACGTGCTGCTGGGCCTGGGGCTGAATATCGTGGTTGGCCTGGCGGGGTTGCTCGACCTGGGGTATGTGGCGTTCTATGCCATCGGCGCTTATGGTCTGGCGCTGGGCTATCAATACCTGGGGCTGGGTTTCTGGACGGTGCTGCCGCTGGCGGCCATTGCGGCGGCGATGGCGGGATGCATTCTGGGGTTTCCGGTGTTGCGCATGCACGGTGACTACCTGGCCATCGTGACCCTGGGCTTTGGTGAAATCATCCGTCTGATCCTCAACAACTGGCTGTCGTTTACCGGCGGGCCAAATGGCATGCCGGTGCCATCGCCGACCTTTTTCGGCCTGGAGTTCGGCCGGCGCGCGAAAGATGGCGGGGTGCCATTTCATGAGTTCTTCGGCCTGGAATACAACCCCAATATCAAGTTCCTGTTTATCTATATCGTGCTGTTTCTGGTGGTGCTGCTGGTGTTGTACATCAAGCACCGCCTGACCCGCATGCCGATCGGCCGCGCCTGGGAAGCGCTGCGCGAAGACGAAATTGCCTGCCGTTCCATGGGCCTCAACCATGTGCTGGTCAAGCTGTCGGCGTTCACCATTGGTGCCTCCACGGCTGGCCTGGCCGGGGTGTTCTTTGCCAGCTACCAGGGTTTTGTTAACCCTTCCTCGTTCACCTTCTTCGAGTCGGCGCTGATCCTCGCCATTGTGGTGCTCGGCGGCATGGGCTCGACAGTGGGCGTGGTGATCGCCGCATTCGTGCTGACGGTGGCTCCTGAACTGTTGCGCAGCTTTGCCGAGTACCGGGTGCTGCTGTTTGGTGTGTTGATGGTGTTGATGATGATCTGGCGACCGCGAGGCCTGATCCGCATCAGCCGTGTCGGAGTTGCGCCACGCAAGGGGGTTGCGCCATGAGCGAATTGTCAAAAGACGACGTGGTGCTCTCGGTCGACAAACTGATGATGCACTTTGGCGGGATCAAGGCCCTGAGTGATGTCAGCCTCAAGGTCAAACGCAACTCGATCTTTGCCCTGATCGGCCCCAACGGTGCCGGTAAAACCACAGTGTTCAACTGCTTGACCGGCTTTTACAAAGCCAGCGGCGGCAGGATCGAACTCAATGCCCGCGGTACTCGTACCAACGTGATCAAGCTACTGGGGGAGCCGTTCAGGCTGAGCGACTTTGTATCGCCCAAGGCGTTTGCCAGCCGGCTGTATTACAAAATGTTCGGCGGAACACATCTGGTCAACCGCTCGGGTCTGGCGCGCACGTTCCAGAATATCCGCCTGTTCAAGGAAATGTCGGTACTGGAAAACCTGCTGGTGGCCCAGCATATGTGGGTCAACCGCAACATGCTCGCCGGCATCCTCAATACCAAGGGCTATCGCAAGGCTGAAAGCGATGCGCTGGATCATGCCTTCTACTGGCTGGAGGTGGTTGACCTGGTGGACTGTGCCAATCGCCTGGCCGGTGAATTGTCCTATGGCCAGCAGCGACGCCTGGAGATTGCCCGGGCCATGTGTACGCGGCCGCAAATCATCTGCCTGGACGAACCGGCGGCAGGCCTCAACCCGCAGGAAACCGAAGCGTTGAGCGGGATGATCCGCCTGCTGCGCGACGAACACGACCTGACGGTGGTGTTGATCGAGCACGACATGGGCATGGTCATGAGCATTTCCGATCACATCGTGGTGCTCGACCACGGCAACGTGATTGCCGAAGGCGGGCCTGAGGCCATCCGCAACGACCCCAAAGTGATTGCGGCCTACCTTGGCGCAGACGAAGAGGAGCTGATATGACGGGCACGATCCTCGAGCTCAAGGAACTGGACGTTCACTACGGGCCGATCCAGGCCCTGAAAAAAGTCTCGATGCATATTGAGGAGGGCGAAACGGTAAGCCTGATCGGCTCCAACGGCGCGGGCAAATCCACGTTGCTGATGTCGATTTTTGGCCAGCCCCGGGCCAGCGGCGGGCAAATTATCTACCAGGGTGTGGACATTACCCACAAGTCCTCGCACTACATCGCCTCCAACGGTATCGCCCAGTCGCCGGAAGGCCGTCGCGTGTTTCCGGACATGTCGGTGGAAGAAAACCTGCTGATGGGCACCATCCCCATTGGCGACAAATATGCCGACGAAGACATGCAGCGCATGTTCGAGTTGTTCCCCAGGCTCCTGGAACGGCGCAATCAGCGGGCCATGACCATGTCGGGTGGCGAACAGCAAATGCTCGCCATTGCCCGAGCGCTGATGAGCCGGCCCAAGCTGCTGTTGCTGGATGAGCCCAGCCTGGGGTTGGCACCGATTGTGGTGAAGCAGATTTTTGCCACGCTGCGGGAGCTGGCAGGCACTGGCATGACCATCTTTCTGGTGGAGCAGAACGCCAACCACGCCCTGCGGTTGTCGGACCGGGCCTATGTGATGGTCAACGGTGAAATCCGTCTGACCGGCACCGGCAAGGAACTGCTGAGTAACGAGGAGGTGCGTAACGCTTATTTGGGCGGGCATTAACAGGCATTTCACATCTCTCTGTGTGGGAGCGAGCCTGCTCGCGATGGCATCACTGCGGTTTGTTTGAATCACCGCGTCGATCCCATCGCGAGCAGGCTCGCTCCCACATGTCTTTTTGTCAGACAATTCCACCCCGCCCGTCCTCGCCGCAAATTGTGGAAAACAATATTACAACGCTGTGAAAGCGCGACATAAAGCCGCTGCAATTACCTGTTTTGTCATCATTTTGACTTGTCCCCGTTTGCTGTGGAGGTGGCTGTGGGTAACGTGGGAGTAGTTGGCTGTAGCCCTTTATTTACAAGGTGTCCAGCTGGGTGGTTATTTTTCGACCAGCGGCTTTTGCGCAGCCGTTGCGCCGATTTGTCAACAGGTTTGTACGGGTGTAAAGAGCGTCTGGAAATAATGACTAACCTGTGGATAAGTCTGTGGTTAAACTCTGGAAAGAATGCTCCAGGCAGCGTAATTACTGGCCTCTGGCTATCTGGCGGATTTTCCACGGTTGCACCTTTTTGGGGCGTCTGCATGCGGGGTGTGCCCGGGTCAAGTAAAAAAGTCTTACCGATGCTCTCTATCCCTTGTGGATCGGGGCTTTGCGCTTTTTGGAGTTGCCCCCAAAGACTGTGGACGGGCCTGTGGATAAGGTGAGCGCATATGGCTCCAGCCCTTGTTCGTCGTGGCTTGTCGCGTGCTGGTTGTTTTTTGTACAGACTTGTTTTGAAAACACCGCAGGTTGCCGCTGAACGCTAGCCGGGGCATTCTGCTCAACGTCCAATTCAACGGCGGCCGATGCCCGCCAGCCAAGGAGAACATGATGACTTCCACCCTGTTTATTACGGGCGCGACTTCCGGATTTGGTGAAGCATGTGCACGCAAGTTTGCACAGGCAGGCTGGAAACTGGTGTTGACGGGGCGACGCGAAGACCGTTTGAAAGCATTGTGCGAAGAGTTATCCAAGCAAACCGAAGTACACGGCCTGGTGGTGGATGTGCGCGACCGTGCCGCGATGGAAGCGGCGATTGCCGGTTTGCCACCTTCGTTCAGCACATTGCGTGGGCTTATCAACAACGCGGGCCTGGCCCTGGGTACCGACCCAGCGCCCAAATGCGACCTCGACGATTGGGAGACCATGGTCGACACCAATATCAAGGGCCTGCTCTACACCACCCGCCTGCTGTTGCCACGACTGATTGCCTACGGCCGTGGTGCCGGGATCGTTAACCTGGGTTCCATCGCGGGTAGTTATCCTTACCCCGGCAGCCATGTGTATGGCGGTACCAAGGCGTTTGTAAAACAGTTCTCCCTGAACCTGCGCTGCGATTTGCAGGGCACGGGCGTGCGGGTCAGCAACGTTGAGCCGGGCCTGTGCGAGAGCGAGTTCTCGATGGTGCGCTTTGGCGGCGACAAGGCTCGCTACGACGCGACCTATCAGGGCGCCGAACCGATTCAGCCAGAAGACATCGCCGAGACCATTTTCTGGGTGCTCAATACTCCGGCCCACGTCAACATCAACCGCCTTGAGCTGATGCCCGTCACGCAGTCCTGGAGCGGTTTTGCCATCGAACGCCACGCCAAGGAGTAAACTCACCCCTGGCAGCCCACCTGCGACCTCCTGAGGGGGTCGCATTCAATCGGGCTGAAAAGGAGTTTGTGTGAGTAACCGTGGTGAGCAGAAACTGCTCAAGCAATCGACCGTTCTAATGTTCGCGGTGGCCATTGCCGGCATCGTGACGGGTTTTATTTCGGGTTCCGAATCCATCATGTTCGATGGGTTTTTCTCTCTGATCGCGACTTTTATCAAAGTGCTGATGCTGATTACGGCGCAACTGATCGCCAAGGAAAGCAACCAGCGTTTCCAGTTCGGTTTTTGGCACCTTGAGCCCATGGTGCTGCTGATTGAAGGCAGCTTCCTGTTGTTGATTGCGATCTACGCCTTTCTCAATGGCGTGTTCGGCATTATCAATGGCGGGCGCGATATCGAGCTGGGGCTGGTGATCGTCTATGCGGCGGTGTTCACCGTTGTTGAATTTGCCTACTACTTCTGGGTAAAGCGCAAAAATCGCAAGCTCAAGTCAACCCTGATCCAGTTCGATAATGTCAGCTGGCTGGTGGATGCCATGTTGTCGGTGGGGCTGTTGATAAGTTTTGTCACGGCGTTGCTGTTGAAGCAGCAGGGTTATGCACAGTGGGCTGCTTATGTTGACCCGGCGATCCTGATTTTGCTGGCGCTGAGCATGCTTGCGCCGGCGTTCAAGATCCTCAAGCCGGCCTTGCGTGATGTGCTCGGGATTGTCCCGGATGCGCTGGATGACAAGGTGCGGGATGTGCTCGAGGAAATGTCGGCGCGGCATGGTTTTGAAGGCTACAAAACCTATGTGCAGAAGCACGGGCGGGCACGGTTTATAGAGATTCATATCGTGTTGCCGGCAGGTTATCCACTGACCAGCGTGAAGACCCTTGATGCACTGCGCGAAGAGATCTCCGGGTTGCTGGGTGCCGCGGACAGTGCGCGCTGGCTGACCATCAGCTTTACCGGTGATCGTAAGTGGATTGCCTGAGCCAGCCTTGAGTGGTGGGAGCGGGCTTGCTCGCGATTCAGGCGGCGCGGTTTGTCAGGACTATTTCGGTGATGCCATCGCGAGCAAGCCCGCTCCCACAGCTGTTGGTGTTAGCTGAGGTATTGCACCAAACCGCTGTAACAGGTGGCCAGATGATAAGGCGTGGTCGACGGCATATCCTCGCGGCTGACCTTGCCCGCGCCATCGCGGCATTCGTACCAGCCACCGGCATGTAGAAACTTCTGCTGCAGCGCCAGCAATTGACGCTGCACCTGTGCCTGGCTGTTCGGGCGCAAGGTCAGGGCGCGCAGGTACTCGGCCTGTGCCCAGATACGCTGGGTACCATCGCGCAGGCTGCCATCAGGGGCCAGCATGCCGCACACCGCGCCGCTCTGCGGATCGACCCCCACCTGCTCGGCAAACCCGAACGCCCGTTCCAGCGAACCGTGCAACGGCGTCTGGCGCAGCAGTGGCGAAGACTCCAGCAAAAAGAACCACTCGAATTGATGCCCCGGTTCAAACCAGTTATCCACAGCTCCGAGCGGCTTTTCCAGCATGACGTTATGCACAGGCTCGATAAAGCGTTGTTGCATACCCTCGGCCAGGGCCAGCAAGGCCGTCTGCACTGGCTTATCGTCACGTACCGACAAAGTGGCCAGGAACGCTTCGGCCAAGTGCATCAACGGGTTTTGCAGCGGGCCGCTGCCCAGTGGCGACCAATCCCGCTCCAGGCTGGCTTCATACAGGCCGTTGCCGTCATTGAAACGTTCAGCCACCACTGCCAGTGCGCCATTGAGCGCCGACGCCACTTGTGGTTCGCGCACTTTCGCCCAGTAATGGGCACAGGCAAAGATGATAAAGGCGTGGGTGTAGAGGTCTTTGCGTTGATCCAGCGGCGCGCCATCGGGGCCGATGCTGTAGAACCAGCCACCGTGCTCGGCGTCATGAAAATGCAGGTGCAGCGAGCGGAACAGTTCAGCAGCGCGTTCGGCGGCACCGGGGAACGCCGGGTCGTCGATCAGGCTGGCGAACAGGTACAGCTGCCGTGCGCAAGCCATGGCGCGATAGCGCTGGGGTGGCAGCGGCTGGTGCGTGGGGCTCAAGGCTTCGAAGGGCAGTGCGAGTTCGGCATTCCAGCCGGGGCCTTGCCAGAGCGGCACGATGACCTGGCGAAAATGCTGCTGTACTGCCGCAAATTGGGCGGTCAGTTCAAGCGGGAAGTCGGAGCTGGCTACATCAGGCATCGGTGGGTGTCGTCACGGCTGGGGCGATTGCGCGACATGATACACCGTGATTCCCCGGATGATCTCAACTCTGTGGGAGCGAGCCTGCTCGCGATGGCATCGCTGCGTTTTTCTGATGTACCCCGTCGCGGCCATCGCGAGCAGGCTCGCTCCCACAGATGATTTCACCGCTATTGGATCAACAATCCCTGACGCTCGATAAACGCCACGATGGTGTCCAGGCCATGTCCGGTCTTCTGGTTGCTGAACACAAAGGGTTTTGCACCGCGCATGCGCTTGGTGTCGCTGTCCATCAGTTCCAGCGATGCGCCCACCAGCGGCGCAAGGTCGATTTTGTTGATCACCAGCAGGTCCGATTTGCAGATCCCCGGCCCGCCCTTGCGCGGCAACTTGTCCCCGGCGGACACGTCGATCACGTAAATCGTCAAATCGGACAGCTCCGGGCTGAAGGTGGCCGACAAGTTATCCCCACCCGATTCCACCAGAATCAGGTCAAGGCCGGGAAAGCGTCGGTTCAACTGATCCACAGCCTCCAGGTTGATCGAAGCATCTTCACGAATCGCTGTGTGCGGGCAGCCGCCGGTTTCTACACCGATGATCCGCTCTGGCGCCAGCGCCTCATTGCGCACCAGAAAGTCAGCATCTTCACGGGTGTAGATATCGTTGGTGACGACGGCCAGGTTGTACTTTTCCCGCAGGGCCAGGCACAGGGCCAGGGTGAGCGCAGTTTTGCCGGAGCCTACCGGGCCACCGATGCCAACACGCAAAGGCTGTGTGTTCATTGCTTTCTCCTAGGAACGAAACAGGCGGCTGTACTGGCGCTCGTGGGCCATGCTCGCCAAAGACAGGCCGAAAGCGGCACTGCCAATGTGGGATAAGTGGAGGCTACTGGCGTGTTGCTGGGCCTGCTGCAACGCAGCCGACAGTTCGCTGGTCATGCGCTGGGCCGCTTGCTGGCCCAGGGGCAGGGTTTTCATCAGCACTGCCAATTGGTTTTCCAGCCAGCTCCAGAGCCAGGCGGCCAATGCGTCCTGTGGGTCGATGCCCCAGGCGCGGGCGGCCAATGCCCAGCCCAGCGCCAGATGGGGCTCGGCCTGTTGTGCGAGAAACTCGCGTGCGGGGTCATCCAGCTCCGGTAAGCCGGTGAGTAACTGTTGCAGGGAATACCCCATTTGCCGGCTTTCCTGATGCAGTTCGCGGGTTTCACGGCTGGCGCGATGCTCGTCACACAAACGCTGCAAAGCGTTCCAGTCTTGATCCGCTGCGGCCTGACAGTGGGCGAGCAACAAGGGCGCCTCGAAGCGGGCGAGGTTGAGCAGCAATTGATCGCGGATCCAGCGCGCTGCCGTGGCCGGGTCAGCCACGCGGCCGTTTTCAACGGCCATTTCCAGCCCCTGGGAATAGCTGTAGCCGCCAATGGGCAGCTGCGGGCTGGCCAGGCGCAAGAGCGCCCAGGCCGGGTTCACAAGCGCACACCAAACTGATGCAACCGCGGGGCGTAGTTGAAGTCCTCTTCGCCCGCACGGGAGTGGTGATGGCCACCGCCATAGGCGCCGTGTTCGGGCTGAAACGGTGCTTCGATGGCCTCGATATGGGCACCCAGTTGCTCCAGCATGGCCTTGAGCACGTAGTCGTCAAGCAGGCGTAACCAGCCATCACCCACTTGCAGGGCGACGTGGCGGTTGCCCAGGTGATAAGCGGCGCGGGTCAGTTCAAAAGCATTGCAGCAGGTGACATGCAGGAGCTTTTCGGGGCTGGCACAGACGCGCACGATGCGCCCGTCCTGAGCCTGCAGAAATTCGCCATCAACCAGCGGTGACTGGCCACGGTCAAGGAACAGGCCGACATCTTCGCCGCTGCTGCTGAAACAACGCAGGCGACTTTTGCTGCGGGCTTCGAAGTTCAGGTGTAACTCGGCGCTCCACACGGGGTGGGACTGGACTCTGCGATGAATCACCAGCATCGGAAGGCTTCCTGCAATGGACATTACTCCAACCACAGCAAGGGGCTTGCCAACCCGGTCGGAGGCTGCAAATGCAGGCCCAAAAAGGGTGCAGAAAGATGAAGATGTTCTATATAAGTGCGCAATCTGCGCATCGGCGCACCAATAGGGTGCGCTTGCGATTATTCGGTACTGCCCAGGCCTTTCCAGTGCTTGAGCCCGATAAAAATAAAGCGCAGTTGCTGACTGATCTTGGCCTGGGGCTGCAGGTGATCGGGCAGTGAATCTGCAGGCGGGTCGATCACGTCGGGCAAGGCGGCAAATACGCTTTTGACCACCAGATCGGCGATCACGGTAAGGCCGGCATGATTCAGGTGCGCTAACTTGGGCTTGGAGCCAAGGTCGGCCGCCAGATCCGAAGTGATGTCTTCGCGCAGGGCGCCAATGGCCTGGCGAACCGGTTGCGAACCGCCGTATTGCTCGCGGGCCAGAAACAGAAACTGCGAGCGGTTGGCTTCTACCACGTCGAGAAAAATTCGTACCGAGGCGTTGATCACACCGCCCATAAACAGTTCGTTGTGACGCACCAGACGAATGGTTTCACGAAAGGTCTGGCCGACTTCACTGACCAGGGCCAGGCCCAGTTGGTCCATGTCGCTGAAGTGGCGATAAAAACCGGTCGGCACGATGCCAGCGGTCTTTGCGACTTCGCGCAGGCTCAGGCTGCCAAAGCCGCGACCCGACTCCATCAAGTGGCGGGCAGCATCCATCAGCGCAAGGCGGGTTTGTTGCTTCTGTTCGGCACGAGGCAGCATCGGGGCTGGTATTCCAGACAAGTACAGCGGCGCACTCTAGCAAATCGGCTTTGATGACGTCGAACGGTGTACTGCACAAAGTGTGGGGGCGGGCTTGCTCGCGATGCAGGTTACGCGGGCTAGCGGATCAGCGGCAGGGATGCATTGGCGAGCAAGCCCGCTCCCACACCTGCGAAAGGCTTAGCTCGCATGCTTGTTGCGTTCTGCCAGACGATCGGCGCCACCTTCGGCGACAAACTGGCTGCCCGGAGTGCGATCGTAGCCATCTTCGGCATAGCTGTTTTGTTGGTCCAGGGTACGTTGTGCGCCGTCTTCGGCAACCGGGTTGAGCGGCTGGCTCAAGGAGCTCGATGCTGGTTGGGCCATTGGGGTCGGCTCTTCATCGGCAGGCATGGCGAAGGCGTTGAAGGCCATCAGTGAAAGGGAAAGACCAAACAGGACTGGGCGTTTCATGGTGTGTGCTCCGTAGCAATGCAACTAAGTAGGTGTGATGGCAATGCTACGCTTGGCTGCCGGATATCAAAGTTCATACGGCCAATGGTGATAATCGACAAAATTGATTGTTCAGGCTGGGAGGCTCTAGCCCGGGGCTTTTGAAATTTTTTATACGAAAGCCGTACCGGGGTTAAACCTTCCGGCGTCTTTGCCAGTCGTACATTTATGGCGTCGTAACTGGGACGTTCTGTGGAATTCAAGGAGCCGTGACATGACGCGCACCCGTAAGACCCTTGCCTGGGCAGGCGGTATTTTCGTTCTGCTGGTGGCCGTGCTGGTGGTGATCCTCGCTACCTTCGACTGGAACCGCATCAAGCCGACCATCAACAGCAAAGTGTCTGAAATTCTCCACCGCCCGTTTGCTATTAACGGCGACCTGGCTGTGCGCTGGCAGCGCGAAGAGGATCAGGGCGGCTGGCGGGCCTGGGTGCCGTGGCCCCATGTGATTGCTCAGGACCTGACCCTGGGCAACCCCGAGTGGGCGAAAACTGCGCAAATGGCCAGCCTGAAAAAAGTCGAGCTGCGCCTGTCGCCGCTGGCGCTGTTGACCCAAACCGTGGATATCCCGCGCATCAATCTGACAGAGCCCAGCGCCAGTCTTGAGCGCCTGGCTGATGGCCGGGCGAACTGGATCTTTACCTTCGACCCCAAGGACCCGGACGCCGAGCCTTCAGCCTGGACGCTGGACATCGGTGCTATCGGCTTCGACAAGGGGCATGTGACCCTCAATGACCAGACCCTGAAAACCCGACTGGACGTGTTGATCGACTCGTTGGGCAAACCCATCCCGTTTAGCGAGATCGTCGGCGAAACAGACGCGAAAAAGGCCCTGGAGAAGGGCGGCAAACCGCAAGACTATGCGTTCGCCCTCAAGGTCAAAGGCCAGTACCACGGTCAGCAGCTCAACGGCAGCGGTAAAATTGGCGGTCTGCTGGCATTGCAGGACGCGACTCAGCCTTTCCCGTTGCAAGCCCGGGTCAGCATTGCCGACAGCCATGTCGAGCTGGCCGGGACCTTGACCGATCCGCTCAATCTGGGTGCCCTGGACCTGCGCCTGAAATTGGCCGGCACCAGCCTGAGTAACCTCTACCCGTTGACCGGCGTGACCTTGCCGGATTCGCCGCCGTACTCCACCGACGGCCATTTGACCGCCAAACTGCGTGAAGCCAGTGGCGCGACCTTCAGCTATGAAAATTTCAACGGCAAAATCGGCAGCAGTGATATCCATGGCGATTTGAAATATGTGGCCAGCCAGCCGCGGCCCAAGCTGTCCGGCAAGCTGGTGTCCAACCAGTTGCTGATGGCTGACCTGGGGCCGTTGATCGGTGCCGACTCCAACACCCAGCAAAAAGCCCGGGGCAGCGAGAGCAAGCAGCCTGCGGGCAAGGTGCTGCCGGTGGAAGAGTTTCGCACCGAGCGCTGGCGCGATATGGACGCAGACGTAGAACTCACCGGCAAACGTATTGTGCAAAGCGCCGAGCTGCCGTTTACCGACCTCTACACCCATGTGGTGCTCAATGATGGCGAACTGAGTCTTGAGCCGCTGCGTTTTGGCGTGGCAGGTGGCAAGCTGGATGCGCAGATTCGTCTCAACGGCCGTGCTGCGCCCCTGAAAGGCAGCGCCAGGCTGACCGCGCGCAACTTTAAACTCAAGCAACTGTTTCCCACCTTTGAGCCGATGAAAACCAGCTTCGGCGAACTCAATGGTGATGCCACGATTACCGGTACCGGCA
The DNA here is from genome assembly GCF_009600035.1 of Pseudomonas sp. FSL R10-2964. Lineage (NCBI taxonomy): Bacteria > Pseudomonadati > Pseudomonadota > Gammaproteobacteria > Pseudomonadales > Pseudomonadaceae > Pseudomonas > Pseudomonas sp. FSL R10-2964. Next base: position 20,569 of record NZ_WIWH01000022.1, read on the forward strand.
ATTCGGTGGCCAAGTTGTTGGGCACCTCCAACGGTGATCTGAAGATGATCATCAATGACGGCGCTATCAGTCGCAGCCTTATGGAAATTGCCGGCCTGAACGTAGGCAACTATGTAGTGGGCAAGATTTTTGGCGACGAGGACGTGAAGATCAACTGCGCGGCAGCGGACCTGGGGATCAAGAACGGGCTGGCCAGTACCCGATTGTTTGTGTTCGATACCGAGAACGCGATTATCTATATCGATGGCACGATCAACCTTGCCACCGAACAGCTGGACTTGAAGATCACTCCAGAGTCCAAGGGCTTGCGTCTGTTTTCGTTGCGTTCACCGCTGTATGTACGCGGTACCTTTGCCAACCCGTCAGCGGGTGTGCAAGCCGTGCCGCTGCTGTTGCGTGGTGCGGGCATGGTGGCATTGGGTGTGATTGCGGGGCCGGCGGCGGGATTACTGGCGTTGGTCGCCCCAAGCGGTGGCGAACCCAACCAGTGCGCGCCGCTGCTGCAACAAATGCAGCAGGGCAAGGTGCCGAAGACGGTGAAGTAGATCAAAAGTCCCTCACCCTCACCCTCTCCCGGAGGGAGAGGGGACTCAAGGCAAAAGTGGATCCGGGCAACGCCACCAGTTGACTCCCTCTCCCTGCGAAGGCTTGAGCCGGACATCGAAAGCGGGCAGGGAGAGGGCTGGGGTGAGGGCTAAATCACGCCACCCGCAACGGCGTAGTCCAGCGCTCCGACAGAATCACTCCGCCCAAGGTCAACGCCCCGCCAATCAGGTGATAGGCATGTAGTTGCTCTTTGAGCACCACCGCTGCGATCAGCGCGGTAATCAACGGCAGCAGGTTGAAGAACAGCGTGGTACGGCTCGGGCCAAGGCTGGCCACGGCTTTCATCCAGGCCAGCGGTGCGATCATCGACGCCAGCACGCAGGCGTAAAGCACCAGCCCCATGTTATGCACCGTCGGGCCGACCTTAGGTGAGGCCAGATACAGCGGAAACAACACCACAATCGCCACCAGCACCTGCATATACAGCATCTGCAGCGGCGGCAGGCGCAGTTGCCACTTTTTCAGCAAGGTGCTGTAAATCGCATAGGCCAGGGTGGCGACCAGCATCATCGCGTCACCCAGGTTGAGGCCGTGATCAAGCAAGGCTGCCAGGCTGCCGCTCGACACCACCACCAGTACCCCGACAAACGATACGACCGCGCCCACCAAGGCCCCGGCAGTCAGGCGCTGCCCCAGGCTGATAATCGACATGCTCAGCACCATCAGCGGCATCAATGACAGGATAATGCCCATATTGGTCGCCGACGTACGGGCCGCCGCGTAATAGGCCAGGCTCTGGTACACCGCCATGCCGAGCACGCCGAGAATGAAAATCTTGCCCAGGTTGGGGCGGATGATCGGCCAGTTGCTCATCACCGGCTTGAGCATAAAGGGGGTAAACAGCAGGCCAGCCAGCAGCCAGCGATAAAAGCCGATCTCGGACGGGAAGATCGCTCCCACCGCAAGCTTGTTGATAACGGTATTGCCGGCCCAGATCAAAATGGCCAGTAGCGGGTAAGCGTATTGCATCGGTGACAACCACAGGGTTAATGAGCGGCGATTATCCGCTTGTCTGTCTGCGAGCCTATACTGCGATCCAGCCAACCTCACCCCGTATCCAGACAGCATGCATAAGAATCTGATCAACGTCCCCGAGTTCGACGGTCTGCCAGCGCCGGTTTACTTTCGCTATGCCGAGATTGAGGCCCACAGCCATGCCGTGCCCCATACCCATGCCTGGGGCTCACTGGATTATGTGGCCCACGGTGTGATGCGCTTTGAAGTCGATGGCCGGCGCTTTATGTCGCCGCCGCAATACGCGGTCTGGGTGCCGCCCAACACCGAGCACAGTGCCTACAACGCCCAGGCGATTGTTTATCGCTCTGTGTATCTGGATGCCGTGCATTGCCAGCACTTGCCGACCACCCCGGTCACCCTGGCTATCAGCGATATTCTCAAGGCCATCCTCAGCGACTTTGCCCGCCGCGATATCAATATCCCGCAAAGCGAAGCCGATATAAGGCTGGCCCGGGTGCTGGTCGACCAATTGCGCCAGGCACCGGCGCATCAGTGCTTCTTGCCTTATGCCAGCCATCCGGGCCTGTTGCTGGTGTTGGAAGCGCTGCAACAGAGCCCAGGCGACAACCGCCCGTTGGGCCAGTGGGCGCAGCAGGTGCATGTCAGCGAACGTACATTGGCGCGGGTGTTTGTTCGGGAACTGGGCATGAGCTTTGGCGAGTGGCGTCAGCGTCTGCGGTTTCTGGCAGCGATTGAGGCGCTGGAATCGGCGCGCAGCGTGCAGGAAGTGGGCTTCGACCTGGGTTACAGCACCTCGTCGGCGTTTATCGCAATGTTCCAGCGCCAGGCCGGATGTACCCCGGAGCAGTATCGACGTCAGGCACGAGTGCTGTAACAGAGTTTGTCTACACTTCAGGAATCGCGCTGCCCGTTGGCGCGCCAACAAGGAGAAAACTCCATGAAGATGCTGCGTGTTCCTTTGCTGATGATAGGTCTGATCCTGTGTTCCCAGGGCTTTGCGGCCACGGCCCAACAAAACAAAATGACCACCTGTAACGCTGACGCCAGTGCCAAGGCCCTCAAGGGCGATGAGCGCAAAGCCTTTATGAGTACCTGCCTCAAAGCCAAGCCGGCGACGCAGCAGGACAAGATGAAAACCTGCAATGCCACCGCAGGCACCCAGGCCCTCAAGGGCGATGCGCGCAAAGCCTTTATGAGTGATTGCCTGAAGAAAAAATGATCGGCACTGTGGGAGCGGGCTTGCTCGCGATGGCCTCACTGCGGTTTAACTGACATACCGCAGCGCTTGATTCGCGAGCAAGCCCGCTCCCACAGGGTGTATGCCGTCCCGCCAGTCACAAATTCTAGTGCTCGCAGCTGAAGGCTGGCAGACTGCTAGTCCTTTCACGCTGTCAGTTTTGAGGCTGTATGCCATCGTTTTCTCAGCGTCACATCGTCTTGGCCAGCTACATCATTATTGCTGGCGGCCTGCTATTGGTTTTCCCGTTGCGTTTGTTGCCCAGCCTGCTGGCGGGCTTGTTGGTGTTCGAACTGGTCAATATGCTCACCCCGCAATTGCAGCGTCTGATTGCCGGGCGCCGTGCGCGCTGGCTGGCGGTGGCTTTGCTAGGTACGGTGATTGTCAGCGTACTGGCGCTGATCTTTGCCGGTGCCATCAGTTTTCTGTTGCATGAGGCGGAAAACCCCGGCGCTTCACTGAATAAATTCATGGCCGTAGTCGATCGGGCCCGCGGCCAGTTGCCGCCGTTCCTGGACAGCTACCTGCCAGCCAGTGCTGCCGAGTTCCGGATTGCCATCGGGCAATGGATGAACAAGCACCTCAGCGATCTGCAACTGGTGGGCAAAGACGCCGCGCATATGTTCGTGACCCTGCTGATCGGCATGGTGCTGGGGGCCATCATGGCCTTGCAGACCATTCCTGATATCAGCCGCCGCAAGCCGCTGTCGGCTGCGCTGTTCGAGCGTCTGCACCTGCTGGTACAAGCCTTTCGCAATATCGTTTTTGCGCAAATCAAGATCGCGCTGCTCAACACGGTATTTACCGGGATCTTTCTGGCTGTAGTCCTGCCGCTGCTGGGCGTGCATCTGCCGCTGACCAAAACCCTGATCGTGCTGACCTTCCTGCTGGGTTTGCTGCCGGTGATTGGCAACCTGATTTCCAACACCCTGATCACTATCGTCGGTTTGTCGCTATCGATCTGGGTGGCGATCGGGGCGCTGGGTTATCTGATTGTTATCCACAAGCTGGAATACTTCCTCAACGCCAAGATCGTCGGCGGGCAAATCAGTGCCAAGTCGTGGGAATTGCTGCTGGCGATGCTGGTCTTTGAAGCAGCCTTCGGCCTGCCGGGCGTGGTGGCGGGGCCGATCTACTATGCATATTTGAAGAGTGAGCTGAAGCAGGTGGGGTTGGTGTAACGGCTTGCCCCAACCCTCTCCCGGACGGAGAGGGTTGGGGCGAGGGTATTAGCCGTAACGCTTTTTAGCCTCAATCGCCAGACCGCTGCCGATGCTGCCGAAGATGTTGCCTTCAACATGCTGCGCATTCGGCAACATGGCCGCGACGCTCTGGCGCAAGGCCGGAATCCCGCTCGAACCACCGGTGAAGAACACCGTATCCACCTGCTCGACACCCACGCCGGCATTGCCCAGCAATTGCGTCACGCTGTTGCGGATGCGTTCCAGCTGGTTGTCGATGGACTCTTCAAACATCGCACGGCTCAGGTTTACGCTCAACCCCGCTTCAACCCGGTCCAGTGGCACATGGCGGCTGTCGTTGTGGGTCAGTTCGATCTTGGTCTGCTCGATTTCCATCGCCAGCCAGTGTCCGGCACGCTGCTCGATCAGTTTGAACAGACGGTCGATACCGCCGGTATCCTCAATGTCGTAACGCATGCTGCCCAGCGACAGCTGGGATTTTTGCGAGTACACGGAGTTGATGGTGTGCCAGGTCGCCAGGTTCATATGATGGCTGGTAGGCATGTAGGCACCGCTTTTCATGCGGCTGCCGTAGCCGAACAATGGCATCACGCCTTGCAGGCTCAGCTGTTTGTCGAAATCCGTACCGCCCACGTGTACGCCGCCGGTGGCCAGAATATCGTCCTGGCGGTTGTCCAGGCCACGGCGCTCGGGCGACAGGCGCACCAGGGAGAAGTCGGACGTACCACCGCCGATATCGACAATCAGCACCAGCTCTTCGCGCTCGATGGTGGACTCATAGTCAAATGCCGCGGCGATCGGTTCGTACTGGAAGGACACTTCCTTGAAGCCGATGGCGCGGGCCACGTCAGTCAGGGTGTTTTCGGCTTCCTGGTCGGCCAGGGGGTCGTCGTCGACGAAAAATACCGGGCGACCGAGTACCACTTCTTCGAATTCACGACCGGCGGTCGCTTCGGCGCGCTTTTTCAGCTGGGCGATAAACAGCCCCAGCAAGTCCTTGAACGGCATCGCCGTGCCCAGAACGCTGGTGTCGTGCTTGATCAGCTTGGAACCCAGCAGGCTTTTGAGCGAGCGCATCAGGCGGCCTTCGTAGCCTTCCAGGTACTCATGCAGCGCCAGACGGCCGTACACCGGGCGGCGTTCTTCCATATTGAAGAACACCACCGAGGGCAGGGTGATCTTGTCGTCCTCCAGCGCAATGAGGGTTTCCACGCCTGGACGCAGCCAGCCGACGGTGGAGTTTGACGTGCCGAAGTCGATACCGCAGGCACGTGCTGGAGAGGCGCTTTTCATGTCTTTCGTGTTCCGGTCAAAAAACGGCCGCGCAGTGTATGTCAGACCGCCGCAGAATCGAAGCACGACTAATCGTTAAATCGCAGGTTTTAATCCACTTGAAAGACTATCCTTGATCCCCAAACTTCCAGTCATTGGCGTGGCAGTCTTTAGGCTGCCGATAAACATTGGCAGCGCTGTTCTTGAGGCCGGTCAAATGACAGGCCGGGCAACCAGAGCATTCTGGTGACCTGAGCTGCGCGATATTGATAACGGATGGTGATCCTTACATGGACTTCAAAGACTATTACAAGATCCTGGGTGTCGAGCCCACGGCGGACGATAAGGCGATCAAGACCGCCTATCGCAAGCTGGCGCGCAAGTATCACCCGGATGTGAGCAAGGAAAAGGACGCCGAGAGCAAGTTCAAGGATGTCAACGAGGCGTATGAAGCCCTTAAAAGCGCCGAAAAACGCGCTGAATACGACGAAATTCGCAAATACGGCCAGCATGGCCAGCCGTTCCAGGGGCCGCCGGGCTGGCAAGGCCGTTCCAGCGGCGGTTTCGAAGACAATGGCGATTTTTCGGACTTCTTCAGCTCGATCTTCGGTTCGCGTGGTGGCGGTTTTGGTGGGCAATCAGGCCGCAGTGCGGGCCGTCGCGGGCAGGATGTTGAAATGGAATTGCCGATTTTCCTTGAAGAAACCCTGTCGGGTGAGTCCAAGCCCATCAGCTTTCAGATAGGCGGGGTCAGCAAGACCCTGAACGTGAAGATCCCGGCCGGTGTGACCGACGGTGAACGCATTCGCCTTAAAGGCCAGGGTGGCCCTGGCGTGGGTGGCGGGGCCAACGGTGATCTGTACCTGATCATCCGTTTTGCACCGCATCCGAAGTTCGATGTTGAAGGCCATGACCTGGTTATCACGGTTCCTCTGGCGCCGTGGGAAGCTGCGCTGGGCACCAAGGTGGCGATACCGACCCTGACCAGCAAGGTGATGATGACCATTCGCCCTGACAGCCAGAGCGGTCAGCGCATGCGCATCAAGGGCCACGGCCTGGTGGACAAGCAAGGCCAGCGTGGTGATTTGTATGCGCAACTGAAAGTGGTCATGCCGACCCATGGCGACGAGGCCACCAAGGCCCTGTGGCAAGAACTTGCCGACAAAGCAGCATTTGATCCGAGAGCCCAATGGAGTAACTGATCATGAGCAGCACCCTGATCGTTCAGCTGGACATGGAAAGGTTCTGCGAAGAGGCCAATATCCCGGCCACTTACGTGATAGAGATTGTCGAACACGGAATTATCGAACCTCAGGGCCGCACGCCTGACGTGTGGCGTTTTGAAGACTACGAACTGGTCATCGCCAGACGCGCGGCCAAGCTGCGTGATGATCTGCAGATGGAATGGGAGGGCGTGGCGCTGGCGCTGGACCTGCTCGAGGAAGTGCAGCAATTGCGTGCTGAAAATCAGCGATTGAAGCAGCAGTTGGGGCGGTTTGTGACGCAATAGATGAAGCCTGCCTAAAGGCTCTGTGGGAGCTGGCTTGCCTGCGATGGCCTCGGTGCGGTGTTCCTGATAGACCGCGGCGACTGCATCGCGAGCAAGCCCCTCCCACAGATGGCGTTTGCCCAGGGCTCAGGCGTTTTTGGGCAACACCACCGTAAACGTCGTGCCCTCGGCTTCGGTCGAGGTCACGTCGATGCTGCCCTGGTGGGCGTCCACCACTTCCTTGATGATAAACAACCCCAGGCCCAGGCTGGTGGATGTACCCGGCTGGGTCAGGTCTTCGCTCGGGCTGCGCACCAGCGGGTCGAACAGGGTGCCCAGGGCGTCTTCGGCGATGGGCATGCCCAGGTTGTGCACGCGCAAGGTCACCGCTTCGCTGTCCCCGCTCAGGTGCAATGTCACCTTGCCCCGGCGCGCACCGTGCTGCAGGGCATTGCCGATCAGGTTTTGCAGCAGTTGCCCCAACCGGCGCGGATCCCAGTGCCCTTGCACATCACCTTCGACCTGCAGTGCCGGCGCGCAATCCGGTTGCCCGGCGCAGGCTTCATCCAGCGCCGCCTGGCAGGCCTGGGCAAGGTCCATCGGCTCGGGCTCGATCGGCAGGCTGGTGCCCAGACGGCTGCGCACAAACTCCAGCAGGTCATTGACCATCGCGCCCATATGCCGCGTGCCGTTTCTGATGGCCAGCAGATAAGGCTGCGCCGCAGGGTCAAGGCTGGTTTTGCGCTCCAGCATTTCACTGGACATGCTCACTGCTTGCAACGGTGCGCGCAGGTCATGACCCAGGATGGCAAGGAAGATGTCGCGTGAGCGATTGACCTGTTCGGCATAGGCCGCGGTGGACTCGGCCAGGGCCTGGTCAATGGCTTCGTTGAAGCGGATCATGTCGAGCAGGTGCTCGTGGGCCGGGGCCTGGATGCTGGCGACCCACAGGCGGATGACGCAGGCGCGCAGGTGGCGGAACTCCGAAGTCATCTGCACCAGATCAAAACCCACGGTATGGCGCAGTTCGCCGTGGCTGGCAGCTGCTTCATCCAGCGCAGGGCTCGTTTCGGGGCCTTCACCCTCGGCCTTGGCCTGCTGCTCGCTGGCCGTTTGCGCGGTGTTCATGTCCCGCGAAGCAGCCAGCAGGATTTCCCTGGCATGGTCGCGCAGCGCGACGCTGTTCATGGATTCGGCTGCCGGGGTAATGGTTTCGGCAAACTGCTCCCATTCATCGACGATGCGATCTACATTGAGCACGATGAATTCAGATAGGCCCATGGCCACACGCCTTGCTGCAAGAGCGGTTGTAAAAAATGGAGCCGCATCTTAACGCCAAATGCAGCGTTCCAGTACAACCGCCAATCCCCCTGCAAATACGGGGTGTCAGAACAGGAAGTAGCGCTGTGCCATCGGCAGGACCTCGGCCGGTTCACACCACAGCAATACACCGTCGGCCTTGACCTGATAGGTCTGCGGGTCGACTTCGATCGCGGGCAGATAGCCGTTGTGGATCAGATCCTTTTTCTGCACATCCCGGCAGCCCTTTACCACCGCGATTTGCTTTTGCAAACTCAGCGCTGCGGGGACGCCCGCGTCAAACGCGGCCTGGCTGATAAAGGTCAGGCAGGTGGCGTGGCGCGAGCCGCCGTAGCTGGCGAACATCGGGCGATAGTGAACCGGTTGCGGCGTGGGGATCGAGGCGTTGGCATCGCCCATCAGGCTTGCCGCAATGGCCCCGCCCTTGATGATCAACGTCGGTTTGACGCCGAAAAACGCCGGGCGCCACAGCACCAGGTCGGCCCACTTGCCGACTTCGATCGAGCCCACTTCATGGCTTACGCCATGGGTGATCGCCGGGTTGATGGTGTATTTGGCGATATAGCGCTTGGCGCGGAAGTTATCGTTGCCCGGTGCATCCTCAGGCAGCGGCCCGCGCTGTTTTTTCATCTTGTCGGCAGTTTGCCAGGTGCGCGTGATCACTTCACCCACCCGGCCCATGGCCTGGCTGTCGGAGCTGATCATCGAGAACGCGCCCAGGTCATGGAGGATGTCTTCGGCGGCGATGGTCTCGCGGCGGATCCGGCTTTCGGCGAAAGCCACGTCCTCGGCGATGCTCGGGTCGAGGTGATGGCAGACCATCAGCATGTCGAGGTGTTCGTCGATGGTGTTGCGCGTAAAAGGCCGCGTCGGGTTGGTGGAGCTGGGCAGCACGTTGGTCAGGCCGCAGGCCTTGATGATGTCCGGCGCATGCCCGCCACCGGCACCTTCGGTGTGATAGGTGTGGATGGTGCGGCCCTTGAAGGCGGCGAGGGTGGTTTCGACAAAGCCCGACTCGTTCAGGGTGTCGCTGTGGATCGCCACTTGCACGTCATAGAGGTCGGCAACGGTCAGGCAGTTGTCGATGGACGCCGGGGTGGTGCCCCAGTCTTCGTGCAGCTTGAGGCCGATGGCTCCGGCTTCGACCTGTTCGATCAGCGGTTGCGGCAGGCTGGCGTTGCCCTTACCGGTAAAGCCCATGTTCATCGGGAACGAATCGGCGGCCTGAAGCATGCGCGCCATGTGCCACGGCCCCGAAGTGCAGGTGGTGGCATTGGTGCCGGTGGCCGGGCCGGTACCGCCGCCGATCATGGTGGTCACGCCGCTGTTGAGCGCTTCTTCGATCTGTTGCGGGCAGATAAAGTGGATATGGGTGTCGATGCCGCCTGCGGTGAGGATCATGCCTTCGCCGGCGATCACTTCGGTGCTGGCGCCGATGGCGATGGTGACGTTGGGCTGGATATCCGGGTTGCCGGCCTTGCCGATGGCGTGGATGCGCCCGTTCTTGAGGCCCACATCGGCTTTGACAATGCCCCAGTGATCGATAATCAGCGCATTGGTGATCAGCGTGTCGACCACTTCACTGGCGAGCAGTTGGCTCTGCCCCATGCCGTCACGAATCACCTTGCCACCGCCGAACTTCACTTCTTCGCCGTAGGTGGTGAAGTCGTGCTCGACCTCAATCCACAACTCGGTGTCGGCCAGGCGGATCTTGTCGCCGACGGTGGGGCCGAACATGTCGGCGTAAGCCTGACGGGAGATTTTCATGGTGAGTTCCTAAAAATTGGTCCGGACCCTGTGGGTCAATCCAGATTGCCCATCACCCGCCCGGCGAAGCCGAACACCCGGCGCAGACCGGCCAGCTCCACCAGTTCCACTTCACGGGTTTGCCCCGGCTCGAAGCGCACGGCGGTGCCAGCCGGAATGTTCAGGCGCATGCCGCGACTGTCGCCACGGTCAAACATCAGGGCGTCGTTGGTTTCAAAAAAGTGATAATGCGAGCCGACCTGGATCGGGCGGTCGCCACGATTGGCTACGCTCAGGACCAGGGTGCGGCGGCCGACGTTCAGTTCGATCTCGCCCGACTCAATGCGGTATTCGCCCGGGATCATTGCGGCTCACTCAGGGTCTTGAAGTAGATGGCCGTGGGGCTGTAGTGGCCGTCGGGGCTTTGGCAGTAGTTGGGCAACTCGCCCACGCGGGTGTAGCCCAGGGCACTGTAGAAGTTCTCCGCCGGGGAGCCGGCTTCGGTGTCCAGGTGCAACAGGCCGCGCTTTTGCTCGCGGGCGCCTTGCTCCAGGGCGTGGATCAGTACCTGGCCCAGGCCGCGGCGACGCACTTCATTGAGCACCAGCAGTTTTTGCACCTCGGCACGGTTCAGGCCGTTGGCCTTCTGGCACAGCACCAGTTGCACGCTGGCCAGCACGCGCTGGTCTTCGACCAGTACCCACAGCAGCAGATTGCCTTGTTCCAGTTGCCCGTGAACTTCGTTGAAGTAACGGCTGGCCTGAGGCTGATCCAGGTCGTTCATGAAACCCACCGATGCACCGTGCCCGACCGCATCGAGCAGCAGCACAATCAAGTCATCGCGGTATTGAGCAAAGCTCTGCGCCGTCACGCGTACCACCTGTTCGGCGTTCATTGTGCGAGCTCCTTGGGCGGCAGGGCGCCGGGGTTAAGCATCAGTTGCATAAAAGTCAGGTCTAGCCAGCGGCCGAACTTGATCCCCACTTGCGGCATGCGCCCGCTGGTGACAAAGCCCAGTTGCCTGTGGACATGGATCGAGGCCGCGTTGGCGCCTTCGATGGCGGCGACCATCACATGCTTGTCACAGGCACGGGCGCGTTTGATCAACTCGGCCAGCAACTGTGGCCCGAGTTTTTTGCCGCGCTGCTCGGGGTGGATATACACCGAGTGCTCAACGGTATGGCGAAAGCCCTCGAACGGCCGCCAGTCGCCGAACGAGGCATAGCCCAGGGCGATATTGGTGTCGTCGACGATCACCAGAATCGGGTAACCCTGGGCCTGGCGTGCGTCGAACCACTGCTGGCGGTTGTCCAGGTCTACGGTGCTTTCGTTCCATATGGCCAGGGTGTTGAGCACCGCATCGTTGTAGATATCGCGAATCGCCGGCAGATCCGCCGCGACTGCATCACGAATGACATAAGACATGCTCGGCCTCAGGCGATGGGTTGGTGGACGGTGACCAGCTTGGTGCCATCCGGGAAGGTGGCTTCGACCTGGATATCGGGGATCATTTCCGGAATGCCTTCCATCACCTGGTCGCGGGTCAGCAGGGTGGTGCCGTAGTGCATCAGCTCGGCGACGGTGCGGCCATCGCGGGCACCTTCGAGCAGGGCTGCGGAGATATAGGCGATGGTTTCCGGGTAGTTGAGAATCACACCGCGGGCCAACCGCCGCTCGGCCAGCAGGCCGGCGGTGAAGATCAGCATCTTGTCTTTTTCGCGTGGAGTCAGGTCCATGGTCGGGTCCGTGTTCGGCAGTTAAAAATGAGTCGGGCCTTGGCCCTCACCCTAACCCTCTCCCAGAGGGTGAGGGGCTCTTCAGGTACTCCAGATGCGTGGCGCCAACGCCTCGCGCCCCAGCAATGCCGGGCGCAGCAAGCGCCATAAATCGATCAGCCAGCTGCGCGCCTGCAAGGCTTCACTGGCCAGGCAGCGCGCTACCAGTAAACCCGGTAATTGAGTCAAATCACCGCGTACCGGGTTGGCCAGCGCGCGGCAGCGTTCCAGCAGCTCGGCACTGACTTCACCCGTTACCAGCAAGGTGGCAAACACCGGGTTGCCATCCAGGCCGATGGGCGAGTCCAGCAGCCCGTCGCCGCCTGCAATGCGCTGGCGTTCATGCCAGAGCAACTGGCCGTCGCGGCGGATATCCAGGCGTGACTGAAAATGCCCATGTTCAAAACGCTCGCCGCTGGCCAGCCGCCCCAACGCCACCATGTCCCAGTAAAACAGCCGTGCATCGCCTGCAAGTTCGATACGGGTGGTGAGTTCGGCCTGGGCTGCGCTGAACACGATGGTTTCTTGCGGCAGCCATTCCAGGGTCGCGCCGGCAGCCACGTTCAATTCGACTGTCTGGTAAGCAGGGCCCGCCGCGCGATACCACTTGGCCGCGCCGGGGCTGGTCAATTGCGCCCAGGCATCGGGGCCGACGCTGGCGCTGATATTCAGTTGGTCACCCCCGGCAATCCCCCCCGGCGGGTGGACGATGATGTGCTGGCACACCTCGGGGCCTTCGGCGTACAAATGCTTTTGCACCCGCAACGGGCCGAGGTGGCGCCGCAGGGTAGGGCGGGTGCTGTCGCCAAAACGGCCATAGCCCAGCTCCAGCTCGGCGAGCCAGCTGGGGGTGAACAATGCGGTATTGGCCGGCAGGTTCATATGTAGGACTTCTTTGTAAGAAAAGCACCAGGAAAGAGGGACAGATTAAATCGTCACCAGCCCGCGCACACCCTCTGTTTGCATATTTTCGCCACGCCCCTGTTGCACGATTTCACCTCGCGACATCACCAGATACTGATCGGCCAGTTCTTCGGCAAAGTCATAAAACTGCTCCACCAGCAAAATCGCCATATCGCCGCGGGCGGCGAGCATTTTGATCACTGCGCCGATCTCCTTGATCACCGAGGGCTGGATGCCTTCGGTGGGCTCGTCGAGGATCAGCAGACGCGGGCGGCTGGCCAGTGCGCGACCGATGGCCAGCTGTTGCTGCTGGCCGCCGGACAAATCTCCGCCGCGCCGGTGTTTCATTTGCAGCAGCACCGGGAACAGTTCGTAGATAAACGCCGGCACTTCCCTGGCCTCGGCGCCGGGAAAGCGCGACAGGCCCATCAGCAGGTTTTCTTCCACTGTCAGGCGCCCGAAAATCTCCCGGCCCTGGGGCACATAGGCGATCCCGGCGTGGACCCGCTGATGAGGCTTGAGCGTGGTGATGGGCTGGCCCTCCCACTGCACGCTGCCTTCCTTGACCGGCAACAGGCCCATCAGGCATTTGAGCAGGGTGGTCTTGCCCACGCCATTACGGCCGAGCAGGCAGGTGACTTCACCGACTTTGACCTCGAAGGACAGGCCGCGAAGGATATGGCTGCCGCCGTAGTATTGGTGCAGTTTTTCGACGTTAAGCATGTTCAGTTCTCTCCATGCCCCTGTGGGAGCGGGCAGTTTTCAGCGACCCAGGTAGACTTCGATCACCCGTTCATCCGCCTGCACCTGCTCCAGCGAGCCTTCGGCCAATACGCTGCCCTGGTGCAGCACGGTGACGTGGTCGGCAATCGAGCCGACAAAGCCCATGTCATGCTCCACCACCATCAGCGAATGTTTGCCCGCCAGACTCTTGAACAGCTCGGCGGTGAATTCGGTTTCGGCATCGGTCATGCCCGCCACCGGCTCGTCGAGCAACAGCAGTTGCGGGTCCTGCATCAACAACATGCCGATTTCCAGAAACTGTTTCTGCCCGTGGGACAACAGCCCCGCAGGCCGCAGGGCCGAGCCGGTCAGGCGGATGGTATGCAGCACTTCGCCGATACGGTCCTTTTGCTCTCCTGTCAGTTTCGCGCGCAGGCTGGCCCACACCGACTTGTCGGTCTTCTGCGCCAGCTCCAGGTTCTCGAACACGCTCAGGGCCTCGAATACCGTGGGCTTCTGGAACTTGCGGCCAATCCCGGCCTGGGCGATCTGTACTTCGCTCATCTGGCGCAGGTCGAGGGTTTCGCCAAACCAGGCCTGGCCTTCGCTGGGCCGGGTCTTGCCGGTGATCACATCCATCATGGTGGTCTTGCCCGCACCATTGGGGCCGATGATGCAGCGCAGTTCACCGACGCCGATATACAGGTTGAGGTTGTTCAGGGCCTTGAAGCCATCGAAGCTGACGCTGATGTCTTCCAGGGTCAGGAGGGTGCCGTGGCGGGTGTTCAGGCCCGGCCCGGCGGCTTGTCCCAGGCCGATGGCGTCGCGACTGCTGCCAGCGTCCAGCACCGGTTCGAGCATGAATTCGGCGGTCGGTGTGATTCTCATTGTTCGCCCCTTTTCTTCAGCAGGCCGATCACGCCTTTTGGCAGGTACAGGGTCACGACGATAAACAGCGCCCCGAGAAAGAACAGCCAGTATTCGGGGAAGGCCACGGTAAACCAGCTTTTCATGCCATTGACCACGCCTGCCCCCAGCAGCGGGCCGATCAGGGTGCCGCGCCCGCCGAGGGCGACCCATACGGCGGCTTCGATGGAGTTGGTCGGCGACATTTCACCCGGGTTGATAATGCCCACCTGGGGCACATACAAGGCCCCGGCCAGGCCGCACAGCACGGCGCTCAGTACCCAGACGAACAGCTTGAAACCGCGTGGGTCGTAGCCGCAGAACATCAGGCGGTTTTCCGCGTCGCGCAGTGCGGTCAATACCCGGCCGAACTTGCTGCGCGCCAGTCGCCAGCCAAGGAACAGGCTGGTCACCAGCAGCAGCACGGTGGCCAAAAACAGCGCCGCGCGCGTGCCCGGCTCGGTGATGCCAAAGCCCAGAATACTGCGAAAATTGGTGAAGCCGTTGTTGCCGCCAAAGCCGGTTTCGTTGCGGAAAAACAGCAGCATTCCGGCGAAGGTCAGGGCCTGGGTCATGATCGAGAAGTACACGCCCTTGATCCGCGAGCGAAAGGCGAAAAAGCCGAACACCAGGGCCAGCAGGCCGGGGGCCAATACCACCAGACACATTGCCCACCAGAAATGCTCGGTACCGACCCAGTACCATGGCAGCTCGGTCCACGACAAAAAGGTCATAAAGGCCGGCAACTCGTCGCCCGAGGCCTGGCGCATCAGGTACATACCCATTGCGTAACCGCCCAGGGCGAAGAACAGGCCATGGCCGAGCGACAGCAGCCCGGCGTAGCCCCAGACCAGATCCAGGGCCAGGGCGACAATGGCGTAGCAGAGAATCTTGCCCACCAGCGTCAGCGTGTAGGCCGAGACCTGCAACGGGCTGTCGGCGGGCAACAGCGAGAGCAGCGGCAGGGCCAGCAATACCAGCAGGACCAGAACGCCCACCAGTGTAGTGACCGCAGGTCCGGCCTTTTGTGCAGCAGTGACCATCAGAGGCTGATTCATCAGTCGATCACCCGTCCTTTAAGCGCGAAGAGCCCCTGCGGACGCTTCTGGATAAACAGAATGATCAGTCCCAGGATCAGGATTTTGCCCAGCACGGCACCGATCTGCGGTTCGAGGATCTTGTTGGCGATACCCAGGCCAAAGGCCGCATACACAGTACCGGCCAATTGGCCGACGCCGCCCAGCACCACCACCAGAAACGAGTCGATGATGTAGCCCTGTCCCAGATCCGGGCCCACGTTGCCGACCTGGCTCAAGGCCACGCCGCCAAGTCCGGCAATCCCCGAGCCCAGGCCGAAGGCGAGCATGTCCACGCGCCCGGTGGGTACACCGCAGCAGGCAGCCATGTTGCGGTTCTGGGTAACGGCGCGCACGTTGAGGCCCAAACGGGTCTTGTTCAGCAGCAGCCAGGTCAGTACCACCACGGCCAGGGCGAAGACGATGATCACCAGACGGTTATACGGCAACACCAGGTTGGGCAGCACTTGCAGCCCGCCCGACAGCCAGGCCGGGTTGGCCACTTCGACGTTTTGCGCGCCGAACAGCACACGTACCAGCTGGATCAGGATCAGGCTGATGCCCCAGGTGGCAAGCAATGTCTCCAGCGGGCGGCCGTAGAGGTGACGGATGATGGTGCGCTCCAGCAGCATGCCCACGGCTGCGGTAACGAAGAACGCCACGGGCAGGGCCAGCAGCGGGTAGAACTCGATGGCGCCGGGAGCAAAGCGCTGGAACAGCAACTGCACGCAGTAGGTGGAATAGGCGCCGAGCATCAGCATTTCGCCGTGGGCCATATTGATCACCCCCAGCAGGCCAAAGGTGATGGCCAGGCCGAGTGCAGCCAGCAGCAGGATCGATCCGAGGGACAAACCGCTGAACGCCTGCCCCAGCAGGTCGCCGATCAGCAGCTTGCGTTTGATTTGCACCAGGCTGGTTTCGGCGGCGGTGTGCACGCTGGCATCGGTTTCTACCCCTGGTTGCAGCAGGTTTTCGAGGCGGGTGCGGGCCAGCGGTTCGCCAGTTTCGCCCAGCAGGTGCACGGCGGCCAGACGCACGGCAGGGTTGGGGTCGACCAATTGCAGATTGGCCAGCGCCAGGCTTAATGCGCTGTGCACATCGCTGTCCTTTTCAGCGGCCAGTTGTTGGTCGAGGAAATTGAGTTGCGCCGGTTTGGCGGATTTCTGCAATTGTTGCGCTGCGCTCAAGCGCAGCTTGGGGTCGGCTGCCAGCAGTTGATGGCTGGCCAGTGCGGTATCGATCAAGCCGCGCAAGCGGTTGTTCAGGCGCAGGGTTTTAACCTGGCCGTCTACGGTGACCTGGCCCTGTTGCAGGCTGTTGATCAGTTCGATGCGGGCGGGCGCGGGTTGTGCGGCCCAGCTTTCCAGGAGTTGGGCTTGCTGGGCGTTATTGGCTGCGGCGAAGTCGCTGGCGTCGTCGGCGTGGGCGGCCAGGGGCAGCAACAGCAGTAGCGCGACGATAACGCGGTAAAGGGCAGTGGGCATAGTTATGGCCTTGCACAGATAGAAGCAATTCAACACACCTGTGGGAGCGGGCTTGCTCGCGATGCAGGCAACGCGGTCTTTCAGTCAAACCGTGTTGACTGCATCGCGAGCAAGCCCGCTCCCACAAAAGCACAACGATGAGGCTGGCCTCAGTTACTCTTCACCGCGTAATCCGGCTTCTTGTCATTGCCCGGGATGTAAGGGCTCCACGGCTGGGCGCGGATCGGCCCTTCGGTCTGCCATACCACGCTGAACTGCCCGTCCGGCTGGATCTCGCCGATCATTACCGGCTTGTGCAGGTGATGGTTGGTCTTGTCCATCGTCAGGGTGTAGCCCGAAGGCGCGGCAAAGGTCTGGCCCGCCAGGGCTTCGCGCACCTTGTCGACATCGGTGGACTTGGCTTTTTCGGCCGCCTGGGCCCACATGTGAATGCCCACGTAGGTGGCTTCCATCGGGTCGTTGGTCACGGCCTTGTCGGCGCCCGGCAGGTTGTGTTTTTTGGCGTAGGCTTTCCAGTCAGCCACGAATTTGGCGTTGACCGGGTTCTCTACCGACTGGAAGTAGTTCCACGCCGCCAGGTTACCCACCAGCGGTTTGGTGTCGATGCCGCGCAGCTCCTCTTCACCCACCGAGAACGCGATCACCGGCACGTCGGTCGCTTTCAGGCCCTGGTTGGCCAGCTCTTTATAGAAGGGCACGTTGGAGTCACCGTTGACCGTGGAGATCACCGCTGTCTTGCCGCCCGCCGAGAACTTTTTGATATTGGCCACGATGGTCTGGTAGTCGCTGTGCCCAAACGGGGTGTAGACCTCTTCGATGTCCTTGTCGGCCACGCCTTTGGAATGCAGGAATGCGCGCAGGATCTTGTTGGTGGTGCGCGGGTACACGTAGTCGGTGCCCAGCAGCACAAAACGTTTGGCGCTGCCGCCGTCTTCGCTCATCAGGTATTCCACCGCTGGAATCGCTTGCTGGTTCGGCGCCGCGCCGGTGTAGAAGACGTTGGGCGACATCTCTTCGCCTTCGTATTGCACCGGGTAGAACAGCAGGCCGTTGAGTTCTTCAAACACCGGCAGTACCGATTTGCGCGACACCGATGTCCAGCAGCCGAACACCACCGCAACCTTGTCCTGAGTCAGCAACTGGCGGCCCTTTTCGGCAAACAGTGGCCAGTTGGAGGCCGGGTCGACCACTACGGGTTCGAGCATCTTGCCGTTGACACCGCCCTTGGCGTTGATCTCGTCAATGGTCATCAGGGCCATGTCTTTGAGCGAGGTTTCGGAGATCGCCATGGTTCCGGACAACGAATGCAAAATCCCTACTTTGATGGTCTCGGCGGCTTGCACCGTCCAGGTCATGCCCATGGCTGCGATGGAGGCGCTCAGGGTGAAAGCCTTGATCAAGCTACGACGCTTCATGGTGCGATCTCCAGGTCTCTGATTTTTTAGTGATGAATTCAATGACTGGAGAGGTCTTTAGCAAAGGCTGTGCCTATACCTGAAAAGGGCTCTGGAACAGTATTTTGCGCGAAGAGTGGGCGCGACGACGCACCCGTTTGGTGCCGCCGGGAAGGGGTGGTGCGGGGTTGTGCTTCACCTTGGTGCTTTGCGGGTTTGACTCACTACCGCCCTGTCAGGCGGTGTTAGCGTTTGCGCATCAACCCGATAAAAAACAGCCCGCCAATCGCCGCCGTGGCCACGCCTATGGGCAGGTCTTCGGGGGCGATCAGGGTGCGTGCCGCCACGTCGACCCAGACCAGGAACACACTGCCCAGCAAGGCGGATACCGGCAGCAGACGTCGATGCTCCGCGCCCACCAGGCGGCGGGCGATATGCGGAATCATCAGCCCGACAAAACCAATGGAGCCACTGATGGCCACCAGCACGCCGGTCATCAGCGAGGCGATCAAAAATACTCGCAGGCGCACATTGCGCGCATTCAAGCCCAGGGTCACGGCGGTTTGTTCGCCGGCCATCAGGGCATTCAGCGGGCGTGCCATACCCAGCAGCAACACCAGCCCCAGCAGCACGCTGGCGCTGGGGATGGCCAGCAGCTCCCAGCGCGCCAGTCCCAGCCCGCCGAGCATCCAGAACAGCACCGCGGAACTGGCCCGGTGGTCGCCCAGAAACAGCAGGGTATTGGCCACGGCCATCATCACAAAGGATACGGCCACGCCGCACAGCAGCAAACGGTCGCTGTCGAGCCGGCCGTGTCGGCTGGCGATGGCCAGTACCAGAGCCATGCTCAACAGCGCCCCGATAAATGCGGCAATGGGCAGGGTCAGCAGCCCGACGATTTCGCCCACATGCAGCACCACAATCACCGCCCCCAGCGTGGCGCCGCTGGTCACACCCAGCAGGTGCGGGTCGGCCAGGGGGTTGCGGGTCACGGCCTGCAACACCGCGCCGATCAGTGCCAGCCCTGCGCCCACCAGCGCCCCCAGCAACATGCGCGGCACGCGGATCAGCCACACGATATGTTCCTGGCCCGCGCTCCAGTTAACGTCGCCGATGCCAAACAGCTTGTGCAGCAGAATCTGCCACACCACGTCCACTGGCACCCGCGCCGGGCCAAAACCCAGCGAAACCACACACGACACCAGCAGCAATGCGCCAAGACCAGTCAGCAACAGGGCGTAGCGGCTGGCCATCATTGCGGGTGAAAGCCTTTAGCCAGGGTTTCGATGGCGAGCACGTTGTCGATGCCCGGCGTGGCCTGCACATAAGGGATAACGATAAAGCGCTTGTTACGGATCGCGTCTACCGATTGCAGCGCCGGGTTGGTTTCCAGGAAGCGTTGTTTCTGCTCGGCGGTGACCTCGCTGTAATCAACGATCACGATGACTTCGGGGTTGCGCTCGACCACGGTTTCCCAATTGATACGGGTCCAGCTGGCGTCGATATCGCTGAGGATATCGTTGCCACCGGCGGCTTCGATCAATGCGTGGGGGATACCCAGTTTGCCCGAAGTCATGGCCCGGTCTTCACCGCTGTCATACAGGAAAACCCGGGGCTTCGAGGTGGGCAGGGTGTTTTGGACGTCTGCAATTTTTGCCTGCATCTGGGCGATCAACGCACTGGCGCGATCCTGCACGTCGAAGATCCTGCCCAGGTTGCGCAGGTCGTTATAGGTGTCTTCCATGCTGGCGGGCGGGCGCTTCATCACAAATGCGCAGGACTCGGTCAGCTCATACACATTGATGCCCAGCGGGGTCAGGGTTTGCGGCGTGAGGTCGCCGCCCACGCGCATGCCGTAGTCCCAGCCGGCGAAGAAGAAATCGACGTTGGCATTGAGCAGGGTTTCCACTGACGGGTATTTGCTCGCCAGTTCCGGCAGACCATCGAGGATCACTTTCATCTGCGGGGTCACGGCCTTCCACCCGCTGATCCCGCTGTAGCCGGCCATGTGTGGCTTGAGACCGAGGGCGAGCATCATCTGGGTCATGTTGATGTCATGGCTGACCGCGTGTTTGGGGGCCTGGTCGAAGGTCACGTCGCGATTGCAACTCTTGATAGTCAGCGGGTACTGCGTGGCCTCGGCAAAGGCCAGGGGCGAGGCGAGCACTGCGCCCAGGCAGAGGGCGAAACGAATCAGGTTCATGCGTGGGTTATCCAGGTTATGCGCGGGTAGCCGGACAGCGGATGGTCGTCGATCAGGGCCGCCACGCCAAACACGTCGCGCAACAGCTCCACAGTCAAGACTTCACGGGGCGTGCCGCTGGCGATGATCTTGCCGTGGTCAATGACGTACAGCCGGTCACAAAAGGCAGCGGCCAGATTGAGGTCGTGGATGCTGGCCAGGGTGCCGATGTTCAGGCGCTTGACCAGTTGCAGCAACTCCAGCTGATAGCGCGGGTCGAGGTGATTGGTGGGCTCGTCGAGGATCAGCAGTTCGGGTTGCTGGGTCAGGGCACGGGCCAGGATCACCCGTTGTTTTTCGCCGCCCGAGAGGGTAGCGAAAGCGTGGTCTTCAAAACCCTGCAGGCCGACGGATGCGAGGGCGTTTGTGGCCAGTTGGCGATCAGCTTGGGTGTCGCCATCGAACAGGCCTTTGTGCGGGGTACGGCCCATGGCGACCACTTCATCGACGGTCAGGCCGAAAGTGTCGGGGAATTCTTGCAACACCACGGCGATGCGTTGCGCGCACCAGCGGGGTGATTGCTGCCAGAGATTGTGGCGGTCGAGCTGGACAGTGCCCGATTGCGGCTTGCTGAAACGGTAGGCGCAGCGCAACAGGCTGGTCTTGCCGCTGCCGTTGGGCCCGATCAGCCCCACAAACTCACCCGCCGCGACATGCAGGTTGGCATCACGCAGCTGGAACTGGTGATGGCAATGGCCGTGGCCCAGAGGGCTCCAGGCGAGCTGGGTGAGGGTGAGGCGGGTCATAAAAGTCCGGTTGTTCTTTAAAGTCAAAAGCCCCTCACCCTAGCCCTCTCCCTCCGGGAGAGGGTTGGGGTGAGGGCCAGCGGTTAAAAGGTGTAATCAGCCGTCACGAAAAACGAACGCGGTTCGCCCATGATCCATTGCTGGCCGCCATTGTATTGGGTTACGGCGTACTGGCGGTCGAACAAATTGTTCAAACGCAAACCCAGGGTGGTTTTGGGCATCGCTTTCCAGCTCACGCTGGCGTCTACCACGGTGTAGCTCGGCAGCTCGACGTTGTTGGCCATGTCGGCATAACGCGAGTCGACATAGCGCACGCCGGCACCGGCACTTACATCATCGTTGATGGCCTTGCTCAACCACAGATTGGCGGTGCGACGGGGTACGTCGGTGGGACGGTTGCCTTTGCGCGATACGCCTTCATCGTCGAACTTGTCGTACTGCGCGCGCACCACCGAGGCGTTGGCTTGCAACGCCCAGCGCTGCGGCAGTTGCAGGTCAAGGCTGGCTTCCAGGCCGCTGGAGGACTGCTCGCCCACTTGCAGCGTATTGCCCGGGATATTCGGGTCGGAGGTCAGCAGGTCTTTTTTGACGATGTGATAGGCCGCCAGGGTCCATTCGCCGCGCTGATCCCAGAACATCTGCTTGAAGCCGATTTCGGTCTGGCGCGCATGGGCCAGTTCGAAGTTTTGCTGCTTCTCGCTCAGGCTGATCAAGCCGCCCACGCCATCAACGCTGGTGGCTTGCTGGGCATAGATCGACATGTCCGGGGTCAGTTCGTATACCAACCCGACTTTCCAGCTGTTGGCCGACAGGCTGCGGTCAGTTCGAGTGGCGTCGCCATTGACCGCGAAGTCATCGCGGTCCAGATGCACGATATCGCGGCGCACCCCGGTGACCAGCGACAGTTGATCGTTCAGCTCGGTGCGGTTTTCGGCGAACAGCGAAACCTGTTGCGTGGTGGTGGTGTATTGATCGCGGTACGGCGAGTCACTTTCAAATTCGCCACGATCCGGGTGGTACAGGTCAATCGGCTGACCGTTTTCATTCACGTCTTTATACGGCGAGTTGCTGTGCAGGTTGAAGTGGATGCGGTTGTAATCCGCGCCCACCAGGGTTCTGCTTTCAAGGCCGAACAGGTCGTGGTTGAGGGTGAAGGTCTGGCGGTCGCCGACCTGTTCCTGCTCGTGCTTGATGCTGAAGTAGCCCCTGCGCAGCAAGGTCTGCTGGCTTTCATTCCAGGCGTGGTTTTCGGCGTTCTGCCAGCGGCGTTGGGCCTTGAGGTAATACAGCTCGTTGTTGGCACTGAGGGCGTCGTTGATCTGCCATTCAGTATTGAGGCGCGTCCACTGGTCGTTGTAATGCAGTTTTGCATCGCGCACGTTGTAGTTCTTGTCCCGCAGGCTCTCGTGATACCGGCCATTGATCAGGGGTACGCCGAAATCGTTTTGCGGCTCCTGATCGCCATAGTCGTGGCTCAGGGTAAACGCCAGGTCATCGCTGGCCTGCCAGCGCAGAGCGGCGCTGACAAAGGTGTTTTCGGAGTCGCCGTGGTCGATCCAGCCATTGCTCTGGACGTGGTTGATATTCAACCGATAGCTCAGGGTATCGGTCAGCGAGCCGCCGCTGTCGAGTGCCTGCTGGCGGGTGTCGTACGAGCCGTAGCCCACACGGACATGGTTTTCTATGGCACCGGAGAAGGGTTTTTTCGGGATTACGTTAATCACTGCGCCGGTAGCGCCTTCGCCATACAGCACCGAGGCCGGGCCGCGCAGCACGTCGATGCGTTCCACCGACCAGTCGTCCACCGGGAAGGTCACGGTGCCCGCGCCGCTGTACATGCGTACGCCGTCATAGAGCTGCATCACCGAGCCTTCGCCGACAAAGCCCCGGGCCGAATAGGCGGAGCCGCCGTTGCCCGGTGTGCCGGTGTTGCTGATGCCGGTGGTGCGGGTCACGGCGTCCTGCACGCTGCGGTCGCCACGGGCGCGGATTTGCGCGCCGGTCAGGCTTTCAACGCTGGCAGGCGTTTCGAGGCCGGTAAGGTTCAGGCGTGAACCGGCGCTGGTGGCGGTCTTGAGGTCGATGCTTTCAATCTCGACTTCAGGCGCGGTAACGCTCGCGGCAGGCAGCATCAGAGAGGGGGCGGCGTCATCGGCCTGGGCGCTGTTCAGCGCCAGCAGGCAGAGACTGGACAAAAAGTACTTGTTCATCAGGGCAGTGAGTCGCTTATTTCAGAGGGTGTCCCCGCTGCCTCCTGGCGGCGGGTGATGGAGCTTAAATGGTTTTGTTATACAGTAACACTTATTTCGCGCATGATATTGGCGTGCCATTATAGGGGTGGCTCTGCAATGCGCCTCTCGGATGGTTCATGCTGGTTATGAAAGGCGCTCATCCGGCCGTAGTTTGCGCACCATCAGCCATAACCGGTCGAGCCCCCACACTGCGATCAACGAGGCGCCCACCAGCGGGAATACGATAGCCAGAGCGAGCATGATGGCAACGCCGGCCTTCCAGGTCGGCAGGTCGTGACGCAGCGGCGGAACCCCCAAACCGCCTTGCGGGCGACGCTTCCACCAGATCACCAGGCCGCTTACGGAACTGAGCAGGATCATCAGGCACACCAGCAGCATCACGATCTGGTTGAGCGGGCCGAACAGCTTGCCTTCGTGCAGCATCACGCCCATTTCGGTGGCGCGGGCGACATTGCTGTAATGCTGCCAACGCACGTCGGCCAGTACCGTGCCGGTGTATTGATCGACATGCAGGGTGGCGTCGTTACGCGGGTCGTCGGCGAATACGGCAATGGTGAATACGCCGGTGGCGGTGGTCGGCAGGGTGATGCTGTAGCCGGCCTCGACCTGGCGGGCCGTGGCGGTGTCGACCACCGCTTGCAGGGTGATGCCGGGGGCGGCGGGGCCTGAGGTGTGCGCGGCGTGGGCCATATGTTCGGCGTGGGCGCCGGAGACCGGCATCGGTGTGTTTTCCATTGCCCAGGGCACGGTCTGGCGATTGGCGGTATTGAGGCTGCGGGCCTCGATATCAGACTTCGGCACGTCGTTCCACATGGCTACCGGGAAACGGTTCCACAGGTCGGCATATTGCTTGCCCCAGAAGCCGGTCCAGGTCATGCCGCTGATCAACATGAACAGCAGCAAGGCGGCCCCCCAGAACCCTGTGACAACGTGAAGGTCGCGCCATAGCACGCGCCCGCGCCTGCTCAGGCGCGGCCATAGAATTCCGGCAGCCGATTGCCCCCGCGGCCACCACAGGAACAGGCCGGACACCACCAGCACCACGCCCCAGCCAGCGGCCAGTTCCACCAGCCGGTCGCCGAGGGTGCCGATCATCAATTCGCCGTGCAGGGCGCGCGCCACGGCTTGCAGGTTGAGCTTGGCATCCTGCTCGCCCAGCACCTGGCCGGTGTAGGGGTTGATAAACACATTGAGCTCGTGCCCGTCGTTGTGAACCACGAACTGGCCGCTGCGTTGCGGATTGATCGGCGGCAGGTACTGGCTGATATGGCCCTGTGGATAAGTGGCCTGCACACGGCTGAGTTGCTCATCGGCGCTGAGGCTGTGATGGGCCGGGGTGACGTTGAGCAGATGGTCGTACAGCAGTGGATCAAGCTGGGGTTTGAACAGGTAAATGATCCCGGTCAGGGCAAGCAGGATCATAAACGGGGCGACAAACAACCCGGCGTAGAAATGCCAGCGCCAGGCCAGGTTGTAGAAAGACGGTGTTGGTCGGCTCATGTGAGCGGCTCCGCAAGGTTGAAATTGTTGTCGTCAGCAAAGACCCTCACCCTAGCCCTCTCCCAGAGGGAGAGGGGACTGACCGCTGCGGGTTCAAGCACGGCGCAAATCAGCTCCCTCTCCCTCCGGAGAGGGTTGGGGTGAGGGCTAGCGGTTTGTCAGAAACTCACATCCACCTTGGTCCACAGCGTGCGGCCTGGTTCATTGATGGCGCGCGGGTCATTGGCCGGGTAGCCGTACCCGGCGTTGCCCGCCATGTTCAGGTGCTCGCTGTAGTTTTTGTCCAGCAGGTTGTCGACCCCGGCGCTGACCTTGAGGTTTTTGTTGATGCGGTATGCACCGTTCAACGAGAACACGCCAAAGCCGGCACTTTTGCCGAAATCCTTGCCGACCACATTGCCCGCGTTGCGGTCTATGCGGTCCTGGCGCGCCACGACGCGCCACAGGGCGCCGGCACTCCAGTCGTCCTCGCTGTAGGTCAGGCCCAGGCGGGTGTCCAGCGGCGGCATTTGCGGCAGGGCCTTGCCATCGCTGGTGTTCTTGCCCCAGGCGTAGGCCAGGGTGGCGTCGGCTTTCCAGTTTGACGTCAACTGATACGCCGCGCCCAACTCGCCGCCCATGACCCGGGCGTTGATGTTTTGCGCTTGGGATGAGCCCTTGGCATAGTCGAACAGGATGTAGTCGCGAATCTCGCCGGCGTACACCGAGGCCCAGGCCTCCAGGGTGTCGGTCTTGTATTGCAGGCCCGCATCGAGCTGCGTGGTTTTCTCGGGCTTGATGGCGTCGAATGCATTCACCGAACCGGTCGGGCCGGAGCTCGGCGAAAACAGCTCCCAGTAATCGGGGAAGCGCTGAGTGTGGCCCAGCCCGGCGTACAGGGTGGTCGGGCTGTCGCTCAGGTCATGCTCGTAACGCACAAAACCGCTGGGCAGGGTGTCGGCGCGGGTCTTGTCCAGGGTCGGGTTGGGCTTGCTCATCATCCCCGAGCCGAGTCGGGCGCGGTAATCCTTGGCGGATGCGCGGTCAAGACGAGCACCGGTAATCAGCCGGTCGCGCTCGGCGGCGTACCAGGTCAACTCGCCAAAGGCGCCGTAGTTGTGGAAATCGGCGTCCTTGCTCCAGTTCTGGTCCTTGTAGGTATCGATGCCCATGCCCATGCGTTTGCGGTGTTCGTTGGTCTGCGCATCGATGCCGCTGATCAACTGGTAATCGGCCCAACGCCAGGTGGCCTTGATCCGCGCACCGAGGGTGCGGCGGTCGACGTTGGACGCCATCGGCCCGGCCATCATGCCGGTGCCCGACGGGGTACGCAGTGTGTAGTTGTCCATCACATGGTCGGCGTAGTTGTAGTAGACCTGGGCTTCGATCTTGTCGAGAACGTCGCCGATATTGGACTTTTCAAAACGCAGTCCCAGGCTTTCGCGCTTGTACTGGCTGCCGTCCATGCCGCGTCCGGCCGAGCGCGCTTCACCGTCGCCCTTGCCGGCGGTGAGTTCCAGCAGGGTGTCGGCGTCCGGGGTCCAGCCCAGGGCAATGTCGCCGTTCCATTTGTCGTAACGCGACGGCACGGTGTCGCCGTTGCCGTCCTTGTAGTCATCGGCATGGGCGGTGTTGCCGATGACCCGCACATAGCCCAGCGGGCCACCGGCGGCGGCATCGATGGTTTTGTCGAAACGGCCGTTGGAACCCGCCAGCAGGCTGGCATTGACCCGTGTGCCCAGTTCGCCGAAGTGCTCGGGCTCGCGTTCGAAGAGGATGGTGCCCGCCGAGGCGCCCGGGCCCCAGAGCACGGTTTGCGGGCCTTTGATCACCGTGAGCTGGTCGTAGGTTTCCGGCGAGATGTAGGAGGTGGGTGCGTCCATGCGCCCGGGACAGGCGCCGAGCATCATGCCGCCGTTGGTAAGGATATTCAGGCGCGAGCCGAACATGCCGCGCAGCACCGGGTCGCCGTTGGTGCCGCCATTGCGGATCAGGGCGAAGCCGGGGATGGTCTTGAGGTAGTCGCCGCCGTCACTGGCAGGCACGGGCTGGCGCGGGTCCTTGGGGTTGGTGACGATGGTCAGCGGTGAGCTGGGGGCGATGGCGGTGATCACCAGCGGGCTCAGCTCATTGCTGTGCCCGGCATGTTCGTCGGCCACAGCGGTGGTTGCCAGAATCGCACAGCACAGGGTGCTGAGGGTAAAGGGCAAACGGGAGGCAGCAGTAAAGCGGGACATAGACATTCCAATAGTCAGACGAATACAACTCGGCCACGCACCTGCGACTGTCTGAAACAGTGCATGCAGGTCGGCCAGATGATGTGTTGTGGTGTCGGTAGCTAAAGGAATACGGGAGGCGCGCGGGAGCGGGAGCCGGGGAAGACCGGTTGCCGGGCATGGCCCAGGCGGGGATTGGCGGCCAGGTAACTGCGGGGTTCTGGTGAGTTATAGAGGGTCAGGCCCGGGGTGCCGGGCAAGGCCGGGCAACTGAACAGCAGTGTGCAGTAGCCGCACTTTTCCCAGATGGCATGGTGGTCGGCTGAAGGCTGTTCATGTTCGGCATGCGCAGACATGCCCATGCCCATATCCATCGACATGGGCATGGAGGCGTGATGATCCATCGGCATCGCCTGGGAAATCAGCGGGCCGATAAAAATCATCAACATGGCAAACAGGCTCAGCCAACTGCCGCGAATGTGCGACATGGAGTGCCTGGCGCGAGGTTCGCGCACGGGGATCAGCAACCTTGGCCGTTAGTGGGCGTGCATGTGTTCCATGCTGTCTTCAGGTGCCTGCTTCTGCACATTGACCTCAACCGGCACGGCGCCGGCTTTTTCAAAATGCAGGGTCAGCGGGAAGTGCTTGCCGTCCTGCAGCAGGCTGCGGTCCTTGAGACCGAACATCATCACGTGGTACGCCATGGGCGCAAAGGTGGCGGTGCCGCCGGGCGGCACTTCGACGCTGGCCACGGGCAGCATCTTCATCAAGTCGCCTTCCATGATGTGCTGGTGCAGTTCGGCCTTATCGGCAATCGGCGTGTCGACACTGACCAGCCGATCGGCCGTGCTGCCGGTGTTGTGAATGATGAAATACGCGGCCACGGTGGGCGCATTGGGCGGCAGCTCCTGGGACCACGGGTGGGCGATTTCGAGGTCGCCGCTTTTGTATTCGTGGGCGTTGGCAAAACAGGCAGGCAGCAACACAGCCGCCGCAATCACGACGTGCTTGAACAGGGAAAGGTTCAACATGGCAATTCTCCGGAACGATTCAAAACGCAAAGGGGTTGCGAGGAAGAATCAGACCAGGGGCGATGCGCGGGGGTTGAGGCTCGGCCATTGCTGTCGCGGGGTGGGGCGCTTGAGGTGATCCGGGACCAGGCTGTGGCCCCGCTCGATGGCGGCAAAGTAGAGCTTGGGAATATGCGCGGGCAGCGCCACCACCGGCGCGGCGCCCGAGCAGCACCAGCAATGCTGCATGGTGGAATGATCGTCATGCTGGTTGTCGGCGGGCTCGAACGTGCCCAACGATACGGCGACCATCTTGGTGCCGGTGGAGGAGCAGAAGCTGCTCCACATGAACTGCTCGGTGGGCCCTCGCTCAACGGATTGGGTCGCTCCGGCCATCGACATGGCGAGCATGTTGAACAGCACTGCAAAGCAGGCGATCCAGGCAAATGCAAACCGTTGTCGGGACATGACGAATTCCGTGAGTGGAGCGATCAAGGGGCTATTTAGCCTGAATGCTCGGCGTAAGTAAAAAGTGCGGGTGTGGCGAAGTGTCGCGATCGGCCAGTACGCGCAAATTTCAGGCTGCTGTGGCATGCAGCTTGAGCCCCAGCGCCTTCATCACTTTGATGATAGTCGCGAACTCGGGGTTGCCCTTGCTGCCCAGGGCCTTGTACAGGCTTTCACGGCCCAGCCCGGCTTCGCGGGCGATTTGAGTCATGCCTTGGGCGCGGGCGATATCGTTGAGCGCCGCTCGGATCAGACTGCCGTCGCCGGGGTCCTCTTCGAAACAGGCGTCCAGGTAAGCCGCCATATCCTCCGGGGACTTCAGGTAGTCAACGGTATCGAAACGGGTAAGTTGCTCGGTCATGCGTCAGTCCTCATTACCCAGTGTGTGTGCCATTTGTTTTGCGCGTTTTATATCTCGTGTCTGGGTGGTTTTATCGCCGCCAACAAGCAGCAGGTAGAACACTTCGCCTTTGCGGGTGTAATAGACTCGATAACCGGGCCCGCAGTGAATCCGCATTTCGTAAACACCGCCACCGACGCACTCGCAGTCGGCGAAGTGACCCAAACCGGCTGCTTTCAGGCGAGCAAGAATGCGGGCTTGCCCGGTTTTGTCTTTAAGTGCGCCCAACCATTTGGCGAATTCGCGTGTTTGTTCGAAAGTGATCATGGGGCATGATCGTATTCTGAAGGATACACCATCGCCAGCTTTTACACATTCACAAATAATTCCCCTGCGCCAACCCTTCCATCAGCTCCTCGACCGTCCGGAACTCCCGATCCACCTGCGCCAGCGTCGGCCGCTTGAGGATCAACACCGGCACTGCGCGCTCGCGGGCAACTTGCAGCTTGGGTTCGGTGGCGCTGCTGCCGCTGTTTTTGCTGATCAATACGTCGATGCGCCGTTGTGCAAACAACAGGCGTTCGTCATCGATGAGGAACGGCCCGCGTGCGCCAATCACGTCGCAGCGTGCAGTGCCGGGGTAAGCGTCGAGGGCGCGCAGGGTCCAGAACTGCTCTGGCGGAATTTCGTGCAGGTGCTCCAGCGGCTCACGGCCCAAGGTGAACAAGGGGCGCTGGAAGGTGGCGAGCGCTTCCACCAGTTCGCTCCAATCTGCCACTTCACGCCAGTCATCGCCCGTCTGCGCCACCCAGGCCTGGCGGCGCAGCGCCCAGCACGGGATGCCACTGGCAGCAGCAGCGAGGGCCGCGTTATGGCTGATTTTCGCCGCGTAGGGGTGGGTGGCGTCCAGCAGCATGTCGATGCGCTGTTCGCGGATGTACTGCGCCAAACCTTCAGCGCCGCCATATCCGCCCACCCGTACCTCGCAGGTCAGGTCCGTCGGCACCCGGCCAACCCCGGCCAGGCTGTAGACATGCTGCGGGCCCAGGGTACGGGCAATGGCCAGCGCCTCGGTGACGCCGCCCAATAACAAAATACGTTTCATGCAAAGGCTCCGGCGTGACCGACAATCCCGCCCTGGCGGTCGATGGCAAACACTTCGACCTGTACCTGGGCCGGCACCACGCTGCGGGCAAAGTCCAGAGCGTGCTGGCACACCACATCGCCCAACGCGATACCGGCCGCACTGGCCATCGCCAGGGCTTGCTGGCTGGTGTTGGCCTGGCGGATGGCCTCCTGGAGTGGATGGTCGGCCCCGATATCCGCTGCCCATTGGGCCAGTTGCGGCAGGTCGATGCTGGAATGGCGACTGTGCAGGTCCATATGCCCGGCGGCCAGTTTGCTGATCTTGCCGAAACCGCCGCAAATGCTCAGTTTATCCACAGGCACTTTGCGCAGATGCTTGAGCACTGCGCCGACAAAGTCGCCCATTTCGATCAGGGCGATTTCCGGCAAGTTGTAGACCCGGCGCATGGTGTCTTCGCTGGCATTGCCGGTGCAGGCGGCAATATGCAGGTAACCGTTGGTCTTGGCGACGTCTATGCCCTGGTGGATAGAGGCGATATAAGCCGCGCAGGAAAACGGCCGCACGATGCCGCTGGTGCCCAGGATCGACAGCCCGCCGAGAATCCCCAGGCGCGGGTTCATGGTTTTCAGGGCCAGGGCTTCGCCGTCCTGTACGTTGACAGTCACTTCAAAGCCACCGCCGTAACCCAGTTCGGTTGCCAGTTGCTGCAGGTGCTCGGTGATCATTTTGCGTGGCACCGGGTTGATCGCCGGCTCGCCTACGTTCAATACCAGACCCGGGCGGGTTACGGTGCCGACACCTTGCCCGGCAACAAAGCCAATACCCGGTTCAGGTCGCAAGCGCACCCGTGAATAGAGCAGTGCGCCGTGGGTCACGTCGGGATCGTCGCCGGCGTCCTTGATGGTGCCCGCTTCGGCGCCGTCTTCCCACAGACGGCAGAACTCCAGGCGCATTTGCACCTGTTTACCCTTGGGCAAAGTGATTTGCACGGCGTCGTTACACACGCCGCCCAGCAGCAGGCGGGCAGCGGCCAGGCTGGTGGCGGTGGCGCAGCTGCCGGTGGTCAGGCCGCTGCGCAGGGGGGCGGGTTGTTCGGCAGTTTCGTCACGCATCGAGAGGCTTGGTCATGTCCAGAAGGGTAATCGGCAACGCCTGACGCCAGGTGTCGAATTCACCCAGGGGCTGGGCCTGGGCAATATGGATGCGGGTCAGTTCGCCGCCGTGGCGCTCGCGCCAGCTCATCAGCAGCATTTCGCTTTGCAGGGTGACGGCATTGGCCACCAGCCGCCCGCCGGGCTTGAGTCGCTGCCAGCAGGTGTCGAGCACGCCTTCGCGGGTTACGCCGCCACCGATAAAAATCGCGTCCGGGGGCTCCAGACCGTCAAGAGCCTGGGGTGCCTTGCCGCGAATCAGTTGCAGGCCGGGCACACCAAGGGTATCGCGGTTACGTTCGATCAGTTGCTGGCGGCCTTCGTCGGCTTCAATCGCCAAGGTGCGGCAACTCGGCCAGGTACGCATCCACTCGATGCCGATCGAACCGCTGCCCGCGCCTACGTCCCACAGCAATTGGCCTGGCAGTGGCGCGAGGCGGGCGAGGGTTACGGCGCGCACATCGCGCTTGGTCAACTGGCCATCATGCTCGAACGCGCTGTCGGGCAGCCCACCGATACGTGACAGCGGCCGGGCGCTGGCGTCGGCCAGGCAATCGATGGCGACCAGGTTAAGCGCCGCGACGGGCGGGTCACTCCAGTCGCAGGCGCGGGTGTCGATCCTGCGTTCAGCCTGGCCGCCCAGGTGTTCCAGCACCGTCATGCGGCTGGGACCAAATCCCTGCGCGCTCAGCAGACGGGCGATGATGGACGGGCTGCTGCCATCGTTGCTCAGTACCAGCAGACGTACACCGCTGTGCAGGTGGGCATTGAGGGCGACGACGGGGCGTGCCACTACCGACAGCGTGACTACGTCCTGCAGGGCCCAGCCCATGCGTGCTGCGGCCAGGGAAAAGGACGATGGCGCTGGCAGCACCTGCATTTCATCCCGCGCTACCCGTCGCGCCAGGCTGGCGCCGACACCAAACAGCATGGGGTCGCCGCTGGCCAGTACGCAGGTCGGCGTGTTGCGCAGGGCCAGCACTGGGGCCAGTGAAAACGGGCTCGGCCAGGTCTGGCGCTCGGAGCGAATGCAGGCGGGCAGCAGGTCGAGCTGGCGCTGGCTGCCGATTACGCGGGTCGCGCCCAACAAGGCGCGGCGCGCATTTTTGCCCAGCCCGGCAAAACCGTCCTCACCGATTCCCACAACTGTTAGCCAGGGCGACATGCCGATCCTCTTGATAAACGCCGGGTTGTTCCTCCGCTACCGGGCGAAGGCCCTGCGGATACAGGTGCGCATGATAACGCGCCTTGCCCTGCACCAGAGTTCATCTTTACAGGTGGTAGCCGGTTAATGCCGTTGTACCGGAGATTCGGGCCAAGATTTGCCTTCCGTGGGTTCTGAGGCAGTCGCCAGTGACAGATGATCAGCTTGAGCCGGATGACTGGCTCGCCGCCATGCAAACAGGGTATCTGGACAACCTGGCGCGGCTCGATGCCGCGGGGCAACTCACGGCGCAAGAGTTTATCTGTCTGCAGCAGGTCATTGCGGTGCAACCGCAGCATGTCTATGCCCTTGAGCTTGGCGCGGACAACGGCCCGGCCGCCGATCTTGCCGGCCATTTCATCGTAACCCGGGCAGACAGCAACCCGCCGGGCGCATTCCTGTATTCCCCTCTCGGTGGATTGGAGCGCATCGCCAATTCAACCGCGCTGCGCACAACCCTCAAGCGGCGTCTGGCCGACCCGCTGGTACGTGACACCTTGCTGCGCTTTATGCCGATCGAGGTGCGTGAAGACCTGAAAAAACTGCGCTCCCTGAGGATCAGGCGGTGCTTGATTGAGGGTCGGGTATTTGAGCATCGCACACGCTCGTTGCAGGATCTGCGTTTGCACAACCTTGAGTTGTTGAGGGCGCGCCTGCTCGATCTTCCGTCCCTGCGCGGGGTGCTCAATGCACAGCTCACGCTGGCCCTGGAGCACGAGTTCCAGGGGTTGGGCCTGTCTGCTCAGACGCTGCAGGTCAACAGCTATGCGATGGCGACGGCTGGCAGCCAGCCACCGTTGTCGAGCATGAGCCTTCTGGATCTGGCACTGGCGTACCTGGGCAAAGGCGAGTGGCCGGGTAATCACATCCGCGAGTATCTGAGCCCGACCGTAGCCTTCGATGCAGCTCAAGCACGATCACCCACGCTGGATGTGCGCATGTACCAGTTGGTCAGGGAAATTGTCGGGGGCATTCAGGCCGTGATGCAGCAGCAACTCGAAGCCTGGTGGTATCTGGACATAAAAGGGTTGAGCCTGAGGGTGCTGGCTGTTCAGTTTATGGGCGACCGGTTTTTCAATGGGTTGTTACAGGCTCGTCACGAGGGGCGGATTGATCCCGTGCAGTTCGATGCACTGCTGGCTGTGGGGCGCTCGCGCCTGAATGATGATCGATATGCCCATGGGCAATGGCGGCCCGCCCGGCTGTCATTGCTGGGGCAGGGGGGCGCCAGGGTAGAACTGGCCGGGCTGTTCAGTGTGTCTGTACCGGTCTCCACTCCCGAGCTGTTTTTGTTCAGCGAACAGGCTGCACTTGAGCGCTTTGACAATGACGAGACGCTCAAGGGTCAGGTGCTCGCACGGCTCAAGGAGCCCCGCGACAGAGACAACCTGCTCGGTCATGTGTCACGGGATCAGCGGCCGGTATTGCGCCTTATGCTTGACCCGGTCCTGAGTGTCGAGACCATCGAGGGTGATCTGTTCGAAAACCGTGTGCGCTCCATCATCGACAAGCAGGCGCGGGATTTTACCTTTCTGCTCGGTGCCATACGTGGCAAGGACTGTAATGTGAATGCCGTGGTGGATCACGGGCTGGATGTGCGTGCGCTGCTCGACCCACGCTTGACGGAGCCCAACCAGCAAGGGCGCTGGAGTACCCGGCTGGCGCTTGATGGCCCGGCGACAGCTGCGGCTACGGCAGGTGACAGCGCTACGTTACCTTTGATCCAAAGCAAACTGCAGGTGCTCAACGGGCAGGTAGCCCTGATGCTGCTGGGCCGGCCCGAGCTCAGGGGCTTTGCCCACCGACGGCTCAAGCAGCATCTGGCGTCGCCTGGTTTGAGCCATTTGATCCCCGGGGATCTGGTGCTGCGTATTTATGGCACCGCGGCTTTGCGCAAGCAGTTGGAGCCGTTGCGGGTTATCCCGCTGGTCGATGCGTTGCTGGATCGGGTCACAGGCTGGAGTCCGCTCCCGGTCGATGGCGCGCGAATACGTCTTGGCGTGCAAAAAAACAGCCCGGACATCAAGCCGATCCATTACCCCGATGGCGCAGCCGTCCTGGCCTTGCTCGACCGCGCTTCTGTGGGCCTCGTTGCGCAATTCATGCAGCAACTGCACGGTTTTTACTATATGGGGATGGCCGCATTGGCGGGTTCGACCGTGATTAGCCGACTGGCCCGGTTCCGGGGCTCGGCGCTGCGTTACGAGGCATTCGTCAGGCAGATGGACGGACGCCTGGACAGTAACGGGAGTGCCATTGTCAGGGCTGTGCTGGAGCATTCGACTTACCTTGCACGACGGGCGCTCAACGGGTTTATCCCCGATGTCTGCGAGCTGGCGTTAACCCTGCCCGGCAGACGCCCAAGCATCACGCTGCGCAACTGCCTTGTGATGACCGGGCGCGGTGGCACTGACAGCGTCAACTCCGGGCAAGCCGTCTTGTGGACGGCAGCCTGGAGCCTGGAATGTTTCGATTCACTGGCATCATGCCTTGAGACCTTGCAGGCCCGCTTGCGGGATCGTGTTGAACAATGGCATCTGTTGCGCTGTATCAGCTTGCGTGAGCGCGAAAGGGTGCAGGCCGCCGTTGATGTGAAATGGACTGCCAGCGTGATCGACACCGACTGGCTTGAAGCCTGCCAGCGCCGGGAGACAGAAAAACACCTCAGTGATATCGGCTTCCTGCTGGAGCGAGGTGTGGTGCAGCAGGTGTCGGCACCGGAACTGGTCAACCAGGTGGATTGCTACTGGTCGGAGCAGGCGCAGTTCAATGTTGACGCAACGCTCGCCGCCGCCCGCCAATGGCAGTTCCGTGAGGGTTTGCCTGACTGGCTCAAGCACGCGGCGACCAGTGACCAGCAAGCCTACGGTCGGATCCTGCTGCGAATTCAACAGGCCGGGAGCGAGGGGTATTCGCAAGACGTGCCCGAGCTGCTCGACTATGCCCGCGAGCGGTTGTTGGCACGCTTGAAGGCTGACTTTCCGGGCGTGGCAATTGACCCGGACAAGGTCGAAATCAGCGTGGTGCAATACAGCGGACCGGCTGGCGGAGAGATCGCCGGAGGCGCAGCAGTCTCCAGGCTGAGGCGATCGCTGACGTATTTTGCCCTGAGTCATTTTTTCAATGTGCACTCTGGCGTGCGCAGCTATCGCTCACTGGGCGAAGAACCTTTGCCTGCGGGGCTGGATGACCACTATGTGAGTGAGCTGGTGCGTTCGCTGGATCTTGGCGAAAGCTATCAGGCCCTGCTGGTCGAAAAACTCACCCCGGGCCATGAGGGTGCTGCACGGCGTCAGGGCTTGTTCTGTCAGCAGCTGCCTGCGCAGGTGCTCGAATACGCGCTGCAAGCCCGAATCAAGGGCGCATTGAGCCAGACGGCCCATGATTTCGTTGAGCATGTACTGAACAGCCCGGACGCCAAAGCCCGCGAACGCTTCAAGGGCATCGAGCTGGTTGTGCGGCCACTGGCTTTTCGCGCCGTAACCGGTCGTCATCCCGACCGGGCGCAGGGCATGTACCTGATTGGTCCGGCTGCTCTGGATAGCGGGCCGCAGGTGTTGTATGTGCTCTACGGCAAGGGGCCTGCGCTTCGAGAGTACAGCAGCCAGTCCGATTTTCTGCATCGGTTGCACGGTTCTGGAGCCTTGCAGGACGAGGTGCTGGAGCGGCTGGAACCCCGGGTTCGTAAAATTTATGAATATGGGGGATTTCGCGAGCCGCATATCGGCTATGTCGATCCGACCTTGAGCTCGCCGCAGGTGGCCAATCCTCCCGCCAGCCTCGATCCCGGCCAGTTGACCGGTAACTGCCTGAACAGGTTGTACGTCGATACCCTCAATGTGCGGCTGGCCCTGGCTCGTACCCAGGCCCGCAGCGCAGCGCAGGCGGACTGGGCTTCCCTTGTGTATCTGCTGTCGCTGCTGGCGGACACTGCTTTGCTGATTCTGCCGGGCAAGCTGAGTGTGCCCTTGATGATCTGGCAGGCCCAGACCAGTGCACAGTCAGCTGTTCAGGCCGTGGCAGATGATCGCTGGGGGCAGGCTGTGTTTGATTTTGCCACGGCGTTGTTGATGATCGCGGGTAGCCATGGCGCACTGAGGCGCACAACCGGGGAACCTCACGTCGTTGCTGCCTTCGAGGCCCCCTTTGGAGACCATGACCCGTGAGCAGCAGGCCAGCTTGCGGCCCTATGCGGCCAATCATGTGTCGTTGGATAGTCTGCATGAAGACACTGGCTCCGGGTTGTTTACTGACCCCGAGTCAGGCCACCGCTTTATCGTTCTGGACGGGCAGGTGTTTCAAGTCGCAGCCTGGCAGGATCGATGGCGTATTCATATTGGTGAAGACCGCGATGGCCCTCTGGTCAAACGCAGCCCCCATCAGCGCTGGGTACTCGATCTCAAGGAACCGTTGCCAGGCGGTGGTCAGGCACTGGGCACGCGGTCGGGTACATCGGGGAGCGTTTCGTTTGGCCGGGAGCACACAGTTACGGTCCTGGGCATGCCTGCCATCGAACGTCTGCAGCCACGCAAGGCCCAGGTGATTCGGGAGGCGCACGAACAGGCTATTCGCTATCTGACTGATTGCAGGGCGCATCTGCAATCAGTCGGCTCCGCCAGCCAG
Source organism: Pseudomonas sp. FSL R10-2964 (assembly GCF_009600035.1). Lineage (NCBI taxonomy): Bacteria > Pseudomonadati > Pseudomonadota > Gammaproteobacteria > Pseudomonadales > Pseudomonadaceae > Pseudomonas > Pseudomonas sp. FSL R10-2964. The sequence continues at coordinate 57,537 of NZ_WIWH01000022.1, forward strand.
CTGAATGCCCAGACCCGGCGCTTTCTTGCCAGGGTGTTCAGTGTGAGCCAAGTCGACGACCCCTTGCTCGACAAGCTCAAACGCATCGTCGACAAACTGCTGACGGCCCTGCAATCCACCGAGTTTTCACCACAGCACTCCAGCCGCTACGGCTTGTACTCACCGCCCAACCCGCGAGAAGTGGCGCGAGTTTCTTCGCTGGGCAGCGTGATCAAACGCAAGACCGTGCTTTTTTCTCAGGGTTACTTCGCCTCGGCCGACGAGATTTTCAGCCTGTCAGTGATGGGGGTGGACGGCCGCGAGTTCGACCGGGTCAAGCATTCGACGGCCACCATTCTGCTCCATGAATTCAGCCACCTGGTCATGGGCACCATTGATATCAATTATCTGGGTGTAAGCCATCCCTTCGAAGAGTTGCTGGTTCCCGAGCGTGACTGGGATGGTCAGATACGTACGCTTAAAAGGCAGATGCAGGATCACCGTTATCGTCAACTGACCACCGAAATTCGCAAGGCAGATCTTTTCAAGGAGAAGTACAGCAACCGGCGCAGTTACCTGCCCCTCCCTTTCAAGCTGGCACACAGCTTGATCCACAAGACTCGCAGCAAAAACATCGAAGAGGTGCGTGACCGGTTTTTCAGTGACCCGGTGTTTCGCGAGAGGGTGATCCTGATGAATGCCGACTCTCAGACGTTGTTGATTACCTGGCTCGGGTACTTCAAACCGGCAACTGTCGCTGTCGTTTGATCCCCCGGAAAGTGCCCGGGTATCTATGTAGTGCCGTTGTCGTCCGGGGGCGCGATAGCGTGTTGTGCATTGTCCGCAAGCGAAGAGAGATCACCCATGAAGGCAATCACTTCCACATTTAATTCCGGCTCTGCATCGAACGAAACCTTCAATGTCCGCCCGATGGCTGCTGGCAACGGCGGGCAGGCCGAGGGGCTGGTGATGCAGTTAATGAACATCGCTTCCCAGGTTGATGAATTGTTGCGGCCATGGCCTGCACCGTTTTCGTATGCGTATTCAAGGCTGGTGAAAGCGCTGGCCCGCGCGGGGCATGACGTGCTGGAGCTCGACCGTATGCGGTTACGGGTCGCTGGCTTGCGTGAGCCGGTGTCGCTGATGGAAGCATTGTTGCAACAGGTCACCGGACTACAGCCGCTGCCGCGTGATCCCGAAAGAATAGAGGCGGGCCTGCACTTGCTGGATACCCCGGATCTCAATCCACCCAAGCCACTTTCAGGCAGTGAACTAATCAACGTCATGGATCAGGCCGCAGCGGGGTTTTTCCAGGGGTATGTCAATCAGCTCCGTGCGTTTTTCTATACCCCGGCCCCACCGCCGAGGGCCGATACGTTGATCGACAGGCTGTGTACCCTGAGGTTGGCGATGCTACGGGCCGAATTGCAGCTGATGCAATCGGGCAACCGGCTTTCAGCGGCGGACCTGGCGGTGCTGGGCGCGGTGCTGAGCCAGCCGGTGAGCGCCCGGCGTCGAGCATTGGCAGGGTTTGTTCCCGATGTGTTTGCCATTGCACTATCAATCAATGGCGCACAGGCCGGGCTGGATATCGTCAACTGTCTGTTGTTCACCGAGCGCGGTGGTCAGCAGCCTGCAACTGCCGGCCGGGCCATATTCTGGAGCCCGGGTTCGGGGTTCGAAGGCTTTGCGTCGGTGGGCGAGTGCACCACCCAACTGCAAGCTCGCCTGGCGGACAAGGCACGGCGCTGGGAACTGCTGAGCCATGTCAGCACGGGCACGCAGCCGCAGGTTACGGCCTGGCTGGACAGCACCGCTAACGGGAAAATTGGCGGGCTTCAATTCGAACGTGTTGAACACGACTTTGTCCGAGAGACCCAGCTACGGGCTATTGCCAAGGTGCTGGCGGACGCCGGCTTTGCCTGCCGTACGGCTCAAGCCATCCCCTTGTCGGCGCAAGCCTTTGAAAATCTTATCCACAGTGAACTGGTACAAGGTCGGGCAGGGCTGGTGTTGGAGCCTGTGGTTGAAATGGCGCGCCTGCAAGCGTTTGAGGCGGCAATACCGCAGTGGTTGAAAAACGCCTCGAAGGCAGACAAGTTGGCTTATGCCGGGTTGTTGCAGCGCTATCCAGGGGCAGGGCAGGAACAGCAAAACTACCTGCATGATATCCCGCCGCTTGCCGAGTACGCCCGCGCGTTACTGAAACTGCGTCTGGAGCTCGACTTCGCGGGGCAGGCGCCAGACCCGGATGCGATCGAGGTGGTGATCGACACCTATGTGCCTTCCCCGGTACCGGTTGGTAGCACGCCCTCTTTTTTGCCAGCGGCGACGACGCGCACTGTTCAGACCCTCACGCAATTTTCGCTTAACGGTTTTTACCGGCTCAATGCAGGCGCGATTTCCCTGCGAGCCCCTAATGGCAGTGCGTTGCCGACGGCCTTGAATGCGACGTATGTAAAACGACTGACCCGACAACTGGAAATCGGCGCGCATTACCGTGCTTTGTTGCAAGACAAGCTGGCGCCCGGAAAACCGGGGGTGACCTTGCGCCAACAACAATTCTCCGAGCAGCTCTCGCTGCAGGTGATGGAACAGGCCCTGCGGGAAAAACTGATCGACCCTGGCCAGGAGATGGCGTATCGGTACATACAGCAGGTCATCAACATGCCAGATGGAGCGGCCCGCCTGACGTTGGACAGAATGCCGATCATCGTCCGGCCATTTGAGCTGGTAGCCGAGCCCGAAGCCGATCCTGATCGGGCCAGGGGGCTCTACATCATTGGGCCTGTGGAGTCAGGCGCCGGGCCGCAGATCCTGTGGGTCAACTACAGCGAGCGCTTTACATTCAAAGCGTACAACAACGAAGCCGCCTTGCTCGACGACCTGCGTATCAACACGGACCTGCAGGCGCTGGTGCTCCAGCGTCTTGAGCCCGAGGCCCGTAAAACCTACAACTATGGCGGTTTTGTGGAGCCCCATATCCCGCAGTATGTGGACGCGTCCCTCGGCAGTTTCATGCTCAGGCCGGCCCCCCCGACCCTGGCGCCAAGGCCCATCGCGGGCAATCTGTTTGAACAGTTGTATGTCGACAACTACCACCTGTTGCTGGACATGGCCGCCGCCCAGTCGAAGACCTCCGCCGAAGCCGACTGGGAGTCATTCAAATACCTGTTTTCGTTGATTGCATCGACTGCGTTGATGTTTTTGCCTGCCAGGCTGAGTATTTCCATGGTGGTCTGGCAAACGGCGGGTTTTGTGCAGCAGGGTTTCGAGGCCGCGCAAAAAGGCGAGTGGGGTGAAGCCGTGGCTGATTTTGCCTCGTCGCTGGCACAGATAGGCAGTGGTTATCTGACACTGCGCCAACTGAAAACAGTGACTCCGACAGTCTTGCGTCAGCCGCAGTCCGAAGTGGCGGTGCACCTCACGCCTGAGCAGGAGATCGGCTTGCAACCCTTTCAGGCCAATGATGTGGCCTTGCTGGAGCTCAAGCAGGACAGCCTGACCCGGTTGTACCGTCACCCGGGCACAGGTCTTCACTATGTGCTGCTGGGCGGGCATGTTTTTCAGGTGCAGGCCTGGCGCGAGCGCTGGCGCATTTTTATCGGAGAAGGCCGCGAAGGGCCGCTGGTAAAAATCAACGAACGTGAGCATTGGGAGCTTGATCTCAAGGAACCGCTACTGGGGGGCGGCCCTGTGCTGTCGACCACGGCTTCGATATCCGACCGCCTGACCCATGAGATGCAGGCCATCGGCATGGCCAGCATTGAGCGGCGTTTTCCTGACAAGGCACAGGCCATTCGCGAGGCCCATGCCCAGGCCGTCACCTACCTGCAGCGCAGTCAAAGCGCCCTGCACACCTTGCTCGAACCGGGGACGCAGAATGCCCGGAACCGAGCGTTGATACAGACGTTCTTTGATGTGGAACACGTTGATCAGCCGTTGCTTGACCGACTCAATGAAACGGTCGGGCCCCTGCTTGCGAGGTTTTTGCATCCCGATCTGTCGCCGCTGACTTCCAGTAAATACGTGGTCTGCCGCTCCCGGTTCAACGACAAGGCCGTCGCCTGGATACACCGCTGGGATTTGCACAAGCGCCTGTACTTGAGTGAGCATTTTTTCAGCACTCTATTTGAAACACCCTACGCCTTGAGCCAGGCGTTTGTGAAAGCCACCCAGCCACCTTTCAGGACCAACGTGCATTATCGGGCGGCCTTTATGCTGCATGAGATCAGCCATCAGGCGCTTGATACCGAGGACATCAACTATCTGAATCCCGGCTTTCCTTACGAGGACCTGCTGGATGAATCAACCCCCCTGGGCAGCCAGATCAAGTCGTTTAACCAGATCGTCCAGAGTTGCCATTCACCCTATATCTCGACCGAGCACCTGTTTCAGCAATTTGATCCTGAAGAGCGCACCTGGGCGGATATACCCGCTAACCCGGGCAAGGCCAAAATCAAGGCGCTTAGCGGTGTCAGGACCCTTGAGCAAGCGCGGCCGATCTTTAAACACGATGCTCGTAAACGCATTGACCTCATGCTGGCCAATGCCGATTCCGTGGTGTTGTTGATCACCCGTCTGGGCCGGGATCATCCACAACTGCCCGAGGTTAATACACGGGAGTAGTCATTCCGTCCGGCAGGCTTTTCATGCACTCGCCCAAAGCAGGCATAATGCGCGACCTGCAATAGCGTATTGCCTGCTCTGGATAGCTCCTTGAACTTGCCACCTGAACTTTCTGTCACGACGCCTGTGCGCCCTTCGGCTTGCCCGGGGTTACTGCGTATCGTCCAGGCAATGGATGGCGGTATCTGTCGGGTCAAGCTGGATGGCGGCGCGATTAACGCCGATCAGGCTCGCACGGTGGCAGATGTGGCTCAGCGGTATGCCAGTGGTGTGATCGAAGCGACCAACCGTGGCAATTTGCAAATCCGTGGTGTGGGGCCGCAGCACAGTGCATTGATTGCGCCCTTGCTGGCGGCCGGGCTTGGGCCTGCTACTGCCGCCAGTGACGACGTGCGCAACTTGATGCTCAGCCCGAGTGCCGGCATTGATCTGCAGATGCATATCGATACGTGGCCGCTGGCCCGGCAGATACTGGCCAGCCTGCAAAGCACGCCAAGGTTCACCGAGCTGTCGGCCAAGTTCGCCGTGCAACTGGATGGCGGCGAGGCCCTGGCCATGCTGGAGCATCCGCATGATCTGTGGTTGTCGGCATTTGTGCGTAATGGCCAGACGCTGTTGGCTTTTGGCCTGGCCGGGTGCCCGGCGCACGATTGCGCGTTGGCAGCCGTACCCGTGGAGTACGGGCATGAGCTGGTGTTGGCCGTGCTGATGCAGTTTCTGGATCTGGCGCGACCTGAGCAAACCCGCATGCGTCATCTGCTGGAGGAGGTCACCACTGAGTCATTTGTCGGGCAGCTGGCACAGCGAATCAGCGTGGCACTGTTGCCTGCTGGCGACTGGCAGTGCAGGGCCATCTCGGCGTCCATGCACCTCGGCATTTGGCCACAGCAAGCGCCTGGTCGGGTCTATATCGGCGGGGCGCCGGCACTGGGGCGGCTGGATGCGGCGATGCTCACGGGGTTGGCCGAGCTGGCCGAGCGCTACGGCGATGGCACTTTACGGTTCACGCCATGGCAGAGCGTCTTGTTGCCCAACATAGAGGCCGCTCAGGCCGCTGCGGTGATGAGCCAGTTGATGGTGCTCGGCTTGATCGTAGAGGCTGGCAACCCGCTGGCGCATCTGGTGGCCTGTACCGGCTCCAGTGCCTGTGCCAAAGGGCTGGCCGATACGAAGCAGGATGCCCGTCAGTTGGCCGCGTTGCTGCCAAAGCCTTTGAATATTCACCTGACCGGCTGCCAGCGCTCCTGCGCGGCAGCCCACGTCGCGCCGGTCACTTTACTGGCCGTGGCGCCCGGTCATTACGACCTCTATTTACGCACCCCGGAGCACGCCGGTTTCGGTGTTCTGCGCGAGCGCAATCTTACAATTGAAGCGGCGGGTGCCTGGCTTGAGGCCCGCCAATGGAGCAACACCGATGATTGATTACATCCGCGATGGTCAAGAGATCTATCGCAATTCGTTCGCCATTATTCGTGCCGAGGCCAACCTCGACAGCATCCCGGCGGACCTCGAAAAACTGGCCGTGCGTGTGATCCACGCCTGCGGCATGGTCGATGCCATTGAAGACCTGCGTTTTTCGCCGGGTGCCGGCAAGGCCGGGCGTGATGCGCTGGCGGCAGGTGCTGCCATTCTGTGCGATGCGCGGATGGTTTCCGAAGGCGTCACCCGTACCCGTTTGCCGGCCAACAACCCGGTGATCTGCACCCTGCGCGAAGAAGGCGTACCTGAGCTGGCGCTGGAGAAGGGCAACACCCGTTCGGCGGTGGCCCTTGAGCATTGGCGCCCGTACCTGGAAGGCAGTGTAGTTGTGATCGGAAACGCGCCCACCGCGCTGTTTTACCTGCTGGAAATGATCGATGCCGGCGCTCCCAAGCCGGCACTGATCCTGGGCTTCCCGGTGGGCTTTGTCGGCGCCGCGGAATCCAAGGCCATGCTTGCGGCAGACAGCCGTGGCGTGCCGTTTGTGATCATGCAAGGCCGCCGTGGCGGTAGTGCGATGGCGGCTGCGGCCGTCAACGCCCTGGCCACGGAGATCGAATAATGGCGCAACCAGGACGTTTGATCGGCTTGGGCGTAGGCCCCGGCGACCCTGAGCTGATCACGGTTAAAGCCCTGCGCCTGCTGCGCGAATCGCCGGTGGTGGCGTATTTCGTGGCCAAGGGCAAGAAGGGCAATGCGTTCGGCATCATCGAAGCCCATCTGCAAGACGCGCAAACCCAGATGCCGCTGGTGTACCCGGTGACCACCGAGGTGTTGCCGGAGCCGTTGTCCTACGAGCAGGTGATCAGTGATTTCTACGATCAGGCTGCGGTTGAAGTGGCCGTGCATCTGGATGCCGGCCGTGATGTGGCAGTGATCTGCGAAGGTGATCCGTTCTTCTACGGCTCCTATATGTACCTGCACGACCGTCTGGCCCAGCGTTTTGAAGCACAAGTGGTACCGGGCGTGTGCTCGATGCTGGGCGGCGCTTCGGTATTGGGCGTGCCGTTGGTGTATCGCAACCAGAGCCTGTCGGTGCTCTCGGGTGTGCTGCCCCACGAAGAACTCAAGTCGCGGCTGGCGGTTGCCGATGCGGCAGTGATCATGAAGCTGGGGCGCAACTTTCATAAAGTGCGCGAAGTGCTGGGCGAGCTGGGGCTGGCCGAGCGGGCGTTGTATGTCGAGCGCGCCACCATGAGCAATCAGAAGATCGTGCCGCTCAATGAAGTGGAGCCGATGTCTTCGCCGTATTTCTCGCTGATTATCGTCCCAGGCGAAAGGTGGCAGGGTTGAGTCGCCCGGCACCGGCCATTGTCATTCTGGGCAATGGCAGCCTGGACACTGCACGCCGTATCCAGCAGTTGCTGCCCGGCGCTTCTGTCCTCGGGCTGGCAGGGCGGGTAGACGGCGGTGATCGCAGTTACAGCGATTTCGGCGACACCCTGCGTCAGCTTTATCAGCAGGACACACCGATTATTGCGCTGTGCGCTGCGGGTATTGTGATCCGCACGCTGGCGCCGTTGCTGCTGGAAAAAGGCGCCGAGCCACCGGTACTGGCGGTTGCCGAAGACGCCAGCGCGGTGGTGCCGTTGCTGGGCGGGCTGGGTGGGGTGAATGATCTGGCGCGGGTCATTGCGGCGGGTCTGGGCATTGCTCCGGCGATCACCACCAGCGGCGAACTGCGCTTTGGCACCTGTCTGCTCAATCCGCCTGCGGGCTATGTGCTGGCCGATCTGGAGCTGGGCAAACGCTTTGTTTCGGACCTGCTGGCCGGCGAATCAGTACGTATCGAAGGCGATGCGCCTTGGCTGGCGCGGGCGCAACTGCCCGAAAGCGGGCAGGCGCGTCTGGCGATCCATGTGGGCAGCGCCGAGCGCCTGCCAGTGGCAGACGAGTTGCTGATTTATTCGCGCAATGTACTGGCGCAGGTGTGTGCCGAGGTTTCGCCACAGTCAATCCTCGAATCGTTGTACCAGGCCGGGCTGGCACGTCAGTCGCTGGCGTGCATCGTCGCACCGGAAACCTTGATGGCCAGTGCAGCGCTGCGTGAAACGGCCCTTGAGCTGGCGGTTCCGTTGCGGTTTGTGGGCAGCGATGCAGCGTTGCTGCCTGTTGCCTGGTGTGAACCGGGCAATGGCGTGGTGCTGGGTGTTGCCGCGGCGCCGCTGGAACCTGAAACGATTGGCCGGGCCCGTGGCCGTCTGGCTGTAATTGGCCTGGGCCCCGGCGCTGCCGAACTGATGGTGCCTGCGGTCAAGGCCGAGCTGGCGCGGGCCAATGATGTGCTGGGTTATGAAACCTATGTGCGTATGGCTGGCCCGTTCCGCGACGATCAGGTGATGCATTGCACCGATAACCGCGAAGAGATGCAGCGCGCCCGCCACGCCTTCGAGCTGGCGGCGCAGGGGCGTTCGGTGGTGGTGGTGTCTTCGGGGGACCCTGGGGTTTTTGCCATGGCCGCGGCCGTGCTCGAAGCCTTGCATGAGTCTGTGGACCCGCAGTGGCACAGCGTCGATCTGGAGATCCTGCCGGGTGTGTCAGCTTCACTGGCAACGGCCGCGCAGGCCGGGGCGCCGCTGGGGCATGACTTCTGCGTGATGTCGCTGTCGGACAACCTCAAGCCGTGGAGCATTATTGAGAAGCGTCTGGACCTGGCTTGCGAGGCGGATCTGGCGTTGGCGTTCTACAACCCGATTTCCCGTTCACGGCCATGGCAGCTGGGCGTTGCGCTGGATATCGTCAGGCGCCATCGCACGCCGCAAACGCCGGTGGTGCTGGGTCGTGACATTGGCCGTCCGGGCCAGACCCTGCGCACCCTGACCCTGGGCGAGTTGACCCCGGAGCAGGTGGATATGCGCACCATGGTGCTGGTGGGGTCGTCGACGACGTGCACCTTTGCCCGTGCTGACGGCATGCAATGGGTGTACACGCCGCGCTGGTATGGCGAAAAACCCTGAGCCCTGTGGGGGCGAGCCTGCTCGCGAAGCGGCTGTCAGAGCCTTTCGCGAGCAGGCTCGCTCCCACAGTTCTATGTGTTTTCAGGGGACCATATAGCCCCTGATCCCGGTAAAGATGATCTGCGCTGCAAGGGCGCAGACAAACAGGCCCATCAGGCGGCTGACGATCTGCAAACCCTGCTCACCGAGAATCCGTTCGATTCGGTTGGACAGGTAAAGCACCACGCCCACCGTCAGGCTGGCCAGGGCAATACTGACAATCGCCATCAGCTTGTCATCCCAGTGGGGCTGGCTGACGCCCATGACCAGCAACGCACCGATCGTGCCGGGCCCGACAGTGAGCGGGATGGTCAAGGGCACAATCGTCACGTCCTGCTGCACATTGTCTGTTTGCACCGCAGACTTGCCTTGGGCCATGCCCAGCGCCGAGATAAACAGCACGCTGCCGGCACCGATGCGGAATGCATCGACGGTGATGCCGAAGACGCTGAAGATCGTGCGCCCGAACAGGTACAGCAATACACTGGAGATCAGCGTGGCCAGGGCCACTTTCCAGGCCAGCCGGCGGCGTTCCTTGTTCGAGTAACCCCGGGTCAGGCTGATAAAGCACGACAGCACGAAAAACGGGCTGTAAAGCACCAGCATCTTCAAGTACACACTGAACAGCACATGGAGCATGGTCTGAGCTCACATCGATAGGGGGCGCCGAAAGTCTATCAGGGGGATTGGCTGTCTGTTAGGACAGTTGCGTACGGGATTGACGCAGCTCACGTTGTTCGACCCAAAACTCCACCAGTTCGCGCAGTTGCGACAGTTCCACGGGTTTGGACATATGCCCGTCCATACCGGCCTGCCGGGCGCGTTCCTTGTGTTCGGTAAGGATGTGGGCGGTCAGGGCGACAACCGGAGTTCGTACCCGCTGGTGGCTGACTTCCCAGGCGCGCAACTGCTCGGTGGCGGAAAACCCGTCGAGTACCGGCATCTCACAGTCCATCAGCACCAGGTCATAGCGCTGGGTCTTCATCGCCTTGAGCGCTTCGGCACCATTGCAGGCCGTGTCCGGGTTCAGGTTGAGCTTGCCCAGCATGCCGCGGATAACCTTGGTCGAGATGTTGTTGTCTTCGGCCACCAGAATGCGGAAGTCGCCGGGCACGGAGACCGCAACGGCAGCGGGGCCATTGGCGGTGGTTTGTGCGGCGGCATGGCCTTTGTTGCGCTGGGTCAGTTCGTCCGCCAGGGTGGTCTTGAGGGTGTAGCCGGCCACCGGCTTGGCGAGGATGCGCTTGATCCCGCAGTTACGCGCAATGATCTTGCTAGGGGCATTACTGATACCGGTGAGCATGACCAGCAGGATGTCGTGGTTCAGGCTCGGGTCTTCCTTGATCTTGGCGGCCAGTTGCATGCCGGTCATGCCGGGCATGTTCTGGTCCAGCAGGACGATGTCGAAGTAGTCTCGCAAGTGCGCCTTGGTGCGCAGCAAGGCCAGGGCTTCCTTGCCCGAGGCGGCGGCGCTGACATTCAAGCCCCAGGCGGAGCATTGCTGCACCAGCACTTTGCGGCAGGTGTCGTTGTCGTCCACCACCAGTACCCGCGCGCCTTTGAGCGGGCTGTCGAGGTCCGAGGTGGGGTGTTCCAGGTGTTGCGGGTCCAGGGGCAGGGTCAGCCACAGGTTGCTGCCGGTGGTTTGACCGGACTTTATGCCGAATTCGCCGCCCATCAGCATGATCAGCTGGCGGGCGATCACCAGCCCCAGGTGGCCGCCCAGGCGGGTGGCGGCAAGGAAGTTCTTGCTGTGCAGTTCGGCGTGCAACAGGGCGTCACGCTCCTGCTCATCCATCGGCTGGCCGGAGTCCTGGATGGCAATGCGCAAGCGTGGCGGGCCATTGCGCTCCTCAAGGGCCACGACGATCAGGATCTCACCCTCGTCGGTCTTTTTCAGGGAGCTTTCGAGCAGGCTGAGCAGGGTCTGGCGCAAGCGCGTGGGGTCGCCGCTGATCACCCGTGGCACTTGTGGCTGGATAAAGCTGATGAGTTCGACGTTCTGCTGTTCGGCCTTGGTGCGGAAGATGCTCAGGCAATCCTCGATCAGGGCATTGAGGTCGAACTGCACGTCATCCAGTTCGATCTGCCCTGACTCAAGCTTGGAAATGTCGAGGATTTCGTTGATCAGCGTCAGCAGCTCATTACCGGCGCTGTGGATGGTCTGTACGTAGTCGCGCTGCTTGACCGAAAGCGGTGTGCCCAGCAGCAGCTCGGTCATGCCCAGCACGCCGTTCATGGGGGTGCGGATTTCATGGCTGATCTTGGACAGGAACTCGGCCTTGGCATTGACCTCGGCCGTGCTGGCCGCCAATTCGCGGCTGATGCTGAACTGGGCCTGGGTGATGCTGCGGTTGCGTTCGCTCAGGGCGAAGCTCATCAGCAAGCCGCTGATGCAAACCACGCACATCAGCGCCACCACCAGCTCCTGCGGTGCGATCAGGGTCAGGCCCAGCAGCGCCGGGAGAATCACCAGGGTACCGATATTGAAAATCACCATCGCCATGGCAAACATGCGTGCCGGTTTGTAGCCCTTTTGCCAGTGGTAAACCGATACGGCCAGAATGCTGACACTTGCCAGTCCGACCAGGGCATAGGTAATGAGGTTCAGCGGCAGGTTGTCGATAAACAGCAGCAACAGGCCACCGAGGGCGATAATAAGAATGTCCAGCAGCAGCAGTTTGAGCAGCCGATGGGCACCGCGACTCGCGAAAAAGGTATAGGTGAACATCAGCCCGCACGGCGCGGTCAGCAGCAGTGTCAGGTAGGCGCCCGGGGTTTGCAGGCTGTGCCACTGCCCCAGCCAGGGGTCGAGCAGGTTCAGGAACAACACTGAACTGGCCATGAGCAATGCTTCGCAGATCGCCAGCCACAGGCTGCTGGGCGAGCGGCTGAAGGCAAAGCGCACAATGTTGTGCAGCAACAGCATCGTCATGCAGCCCAGCAACAGGCCATAGAGCAGGGGCTTGCTCTGGCTGGCGGCCAGCATCACGGCAGTGTCGAGAGTAATGTGGGGGCGCAGCTGGTGGTCAGAGACCATGCGCAGGTAAACATCCAGCGGTTCGGCGCTTTGCGGCAGGGGCAGCAGGTAGTCACTGCTGGGCACCGGTTTGCGGTTGGTGGGCAATGCCGAGCCGGTGTTGATTTCGCTGATCAGTTTTTGATCATCGAATACATACATGTCCAGGCGCGCCAGGTCAGGGGCAAACAGCCGCAGGATCTGCTCGTGCTTGTCGGGTTGCAGGCGTACGCGCAGCCACAAGGCTTCGCCGGGTTCAGCAGCACCAATGCGGTCAAGGTCGACAGGGCTGAACTGGCTGGACAGGCGAGGGGAGCGTACATCGCTCAGTTGCAGGCTGGCCTGCGGGTCTGACAGAACAGACCAACTGGTCACTGTAGCGGCTTGCGCAGGCATCATGCCAAGCACAGTGGCCAGTAGGGCGGCGGTAAAAGCTATGGCGATCCTGAGCCAGCGCACGGCGAAATCCCTTCATGGATTGAAGCTAGACGGTAACTATGCGCGGGCCTGGAACGGTTAGGCAAGGGCGCAGACGCCCCGCCTATCCGTATGGAGTGTTTACTCCTGAGGTTCACCACGTTCGCGAGCAATGGCGCGGTAGCCGATATCGTTACGGTAGAAGCAGCCGTCCCACTCGATGGCCTTGGCCAGCTCGTAAGCCTTGTGCTGTGCCGCTTCTACGGTGTCGCCCATGGCGGTTGCGCACAACACGCGACCCCCCGAGGTCACCACCTCACCGGCTTGATTGAGTGCAGTACCGGCATGGAACACTTTGCCTTCCAGCTTGGCGGCTGCGTCCAGACCCTGGATGACAGTGCCTTTGGCGTAATCGCCAGGGTAGCCACCGGCGGCCAGCACGATACCCAGGCTCGGGCGCGGATCCCATTGCGCTTCAACCTTGTCCAGCGCTTGAGCCAGAGCCGCTTCAACCAGCAGCACCAGGCTCGATTGCAGGCGCAGCATCACCGGTTGGGTTTCCGGATCGCCGAAGCGGCAGTTGAACTCGATCACTTTCGGGTTACCGGCCTTGTCGATCATCAGCCCTGCGTACAGGAAACCGGTGTAGACGTTGCCTTCTTCGGCCATGCCACGCACGGTTGGCCAGATGACCAGGTCCATGACGCGCTGATGAACGTCAGCGGTGACCACCGGGGCAGGGGAGTAAGCGCCCATGCCTCCGGTGTTCGGGCCGGTGTCGCCGTCGCCGACACGCTTGTGGTCCTGGCTGGTGGCCATCGGCAATACGTTCTTGCCGTCGACCATCACGATAAAGCTGGCTTCTTCGCCGTCGAGGAACTCTTCGATCACCACGCGCGAACCGGCTTCGCCAAAGGCGTTGCCTGCGAGCATGTCACGCACGGCGTCTTCGGCTTCGGCCAGGGTCATGGCGACGATAACGCCTTTGCCGGCAGCCAGGCCATCAGCCTTGATCACGATCGGCGCGCCGACTTTCTGCAGGTAAGCCAGAGCCGGTTCGATTTCGGTGAAGTTCTGGTAGTCGGCGGTCGGGATCTTGTGACGCGCCAGGAAGTCTTTGGTGAAGGCCTTGGAGCCTTCCAGCTGGGCAGCGCCAGCGGTCGGGCCGAAGCAGTCCAGGCCACGGGAGCGGAACAGGTCAACCACACCGGCAACCAGCGGGACTTCCGGGCCCACGATGGTCAGGGAAACGTTTTTCTCGGCAAAGTCTGCCAGTTGCTCAAGGGCCAGCACGTCGATGGCGACGTTCTCGCATTTGGCTTCAATGGCGGTGCCGGCGTTGCCCGGGGCAACGAATACTTTGGCGACACGTGGGTCCTGAGCTACTTTCCAGGCCAGTGCGTGTTCGCGGCCACCGCTGCCAATGATCAAAACATTCATTTCAAAAACCTCGGATGACGCTGAATTCTGATGAGCACCGCTGAGGTGCCTGAAGGCCGGGCTTTTGTGGGAGCCGGGCTTGCCCGCGATACAGGCACCTCGGTGTTTCAGACACTACCGAGGTGTTGCTGTCGCAGGCAAGCCAGCTCCCACAAAAGCCGGTGCCTACATGGGATCGTGCTGTTAGTGACGGAAGTGACGCATGCCGGTGAACACCATGGCAATGCCCGCTTCGTCAGCGGCTGCAATCACTTCGTTGTCACGCATCGAGCCGCCTGGCTGGATCACGGCAGTGATACCGGCCTTGGCTGCGTTGTCGATACCGTCACGGAACGGGAAGAATGCGTCCGATGCCATGACCGCGCCCTGCACTTGCAGGCCGGCGTGTTCAGCCTTGATCGCAGCGATACGGGCCGAGTTTACGCGGCTCATCTGGCCTGCGCCGACACCGATGGTCTGACGACCCTTGGCGTAAACAATGGCGTTGGACTTCACGTACTTGGCCACTTTCCAGGCAAAGATCAGGTCGTTGATCTCTTGCTCGCTCGGGGCGCGCTTGGTCACGACTTTCAGGTCTTCGCTGCCGATCATCTCGATGTCGCGGCTCTGTACCAGCAAACCGCCGTTAACGCGTTTGAAGTCCCAGGCCGGGGCGCGATCTTCGCTCCACTGGCCGCAGGCCAGCAGGCGCACGTTGGCTTTGGCGGCCACGATGGCGCGGGCTTCTTCGCTCACGGACGGGGCGATGATCACTTCAACGAACTGACGCTCGACAATGGCCTTGGCCGTTTCGGCGTCCAGCTCACGGTTGAAAGCGATAATGCCGCCGAAAGCCGACTCGGTATCCGTGGCGTATGCCAGCTCGTAGGCTTGGCGAATGCCGCCTTCGGCGTCCGGGCTGACGGCAACGCCGCACGGGTTGGCGTGCTTGACGATGACGCATGCCGGTTTGACAAAGCTTTTTACACATTCCAGCGCGGCATCGGTATCGGCCACGTTGTTGAACGACAGTTCCTTGCCTTGCAGCTGGGTTGCAGTGGCAATGCTGACTTCGGTCGGCTTGGCTTCAACGTAGAACGCCGCTTTCTGGTGCGGGTTCTCGCCGTAGCGCATTTCCTGGGCCTTGATGAACTGGCTGTTGAAGGTGCGCGGGAACAGGCCGCGGTCTTCGGTGCTCAGTACTTCAGCGGCCTGGTTCACGGTGCCCAGGTAGTTGGCGATCATGCCGTCGTAGGCGGCAGTGTGTTCGAAGGCCTTGAGCATCAGGTCGAAACGCTGCGCGTAGGTCAGGCCGCCGGCCTTGAGGTTTTCCAGAACATTGGCGTAGTCGCTGGCATTGACCACGATGGCCACGTCTTTGTGGTTTTTCGCTGCCGAGCGAACCATGGTCGGGCCACCGATATCGATGTTCTCGATGGCAGTCGGCAGGTCGCAACCTGGTTTGGAGATGGTGGCTTCGAACGGGTAGAGGTTGACCGCGACCAGGTCGATCGGCTTGATGCCGTGCTCGTTCATGATGTCGTCGTCGATGCCGCGACGGCCCAGGATGCCGCCGTGGATTTTCGGATGCAGGGTTTTCACCCGACCGTCCATCATTTCTGCAAAGCCGGTGTAGTCCGCGACTTCAACAGCGGCCACACCGTTGTCTTGCAGCAGCTTGAAGGTACCGCCAGTGGACAGGATCTCGACGCCGAGGGCTTCCAGTTCACGGGCGAAATCAAGGATTCCGGTTTTGTCGGAAACGCTGATTAGAGCGCGGCGGATCGGCAGGCGGGTAGTCTGATCGGTCATCTCGATTTCCATCAAAAGCAAAGGAGTCAGCAAAAAAGGCGGCCTGTTTTATCAGGACGCCTTTCAGGTTTGATTGAATGCTTACAGCAGATCGTACTGTTTGAGCTTTTTGCGCAAGGTGCCGCGATTGAGGCCCAGCAGCTCGGAGGCCTTGGTCTGGTTGCCCTTGACGTAGTTCATGACGCACTCGAGAAGGGGAGCCTCGACTTCGGAAAGTACCAGGTTGTAGACGTCCGTGACTTCAGCGCCCTCCAGATGGGCGAAATAATTGTGCAGCGCCTTCTCGACACTCCCGCGAAGGGTCTGGCCTTCTTCGCTCGGTGTATTGAGGTGCTGTTTCAAGTTGACGTTGTCGCTCACGGGCGTTGTTCCACTCACTAATGTCTCGGTCATCATCGTCATGCGGCCACCCATCCTTCGTCCCCTGTCACCAGGCTCTTGTGTCGTTCGGCGAAAAACGCCTGAACGTTGGCGCATTGTGCTTCCGTATCTTCCAAACGATTGAAGTGGGCGCGAAACTCCTTGGCGCCCGGCAAGGTTGCCAGATACCACCCGACATGCTTACGGGCGATACGTACGCCCAGCACCTCCCCATAGAAGGTGTGCAATGCAGCCAGGTGCTCTAGCAGAATACGTTCCACTTCGATCATCTCCGGTGCCGGCAGCAGTTGCCCGGTACGCAGAAAGTGATCGACTTCGCGGAAAATCCAGGGCCGCCCCTGGGCCGCCCTGCCAATCAACAGTCCGTCAGCCCCGGTCGCGTTCAGCACGTGCAGGGCCTTTTGGGGTGAATCGATATCGCCGTTGGCAAACACCGGTATCGACACGGCCTGCTTGATCGCGGCAATGGTGTCGTACTCGGCATCACCGGTGTACAGGTCGGCACGGGTTCTGCCGTGCACCGCCAGTGCGCTGATCCCGGCTTGTTCGGCGATCTTTGCCACCGTGATGCCGTTCTTGTTGTCCCGGTCCCAGCCGGTGCGGATCTTCAGGGTAACCGGCACATCAACCGCAGCCACGACGGCCTGCAGGATCTCGTTTACCAGTGCTTCGTCTTTCAGCAACGCGGAGCCGGCGGCCTTGTTGCAGACCTTCTTTGCCGGGCAACCCATGTTGATATCAATAATCTGTGCGCCCAGCTCCACATTGGCTCTGGCGGCGTCTGCCAGCATTTGCGCATCACCGCCGGCGATCTGTACCGAGCGTGGCTCGGGATCACCGTCGTGAATCATGCGCAGGCGCGATTTGCGACTGTTCCAGAGACTCATGTCACTGGTGACCATTTCCGAAACAACCAGGCCTGCACCCATGCGTCGGCAAAGCTGACGAAAGGGCTGGTCGGTGACACCCGCCATGGGGGCGAGAATCAAACCGTTGTTCAATGTATATGGGCCGATGCGTACCGCCGACATAGGACTTCCCTGTTGTGGGGCCGGATCTTGGGAGTTCGAAAAAGGGTTGGCATGATACCCGCTCTCGATGACTGGTTAAAGCTGCAATTGAGTGAATTTTGAACAATAAGCAGCAAGTTTCAAGGGTCAAGCGGCAAGCCGGTGCGCTTTAAACGTGTCGGTTACAGCTTAAAGCTAGCAACTTGTGCGAAACCCGCTCATTCGGGCGAGTGAAAACTCAGGCTGTAGTTCACGGCCTTGGGGCCCGGGTCGAGGATGTCCAGAGCAATGTGGATAGGGGTTTGCGGTGGCATTTCGGCTTTGGCCAAGTCACCGCTGAGGTATTCGCCAGGTTTAAACCGACGACTGGCGATCATTTTGCCGTTGAGATCGGCAAATCGCAGTTCCAGCAGCGGGAAGGGCTGAGAGAACGGTGCGCGATTGTAGAGGATTGCATCCACCACCAGCGCACCGGCGAATTCCGGATGGCTGCGTACCACCAGATTGCTGCTCTTGATCCGGTCGATATCGACCTTGGAGGGCACCGTACAGCCGATCTGCGGGCACAGCTGCTGGAAGATCGGGCGGTACTGGTCCTGGCGTGCCAGTTCGTCGAAGTGGTTGGCAATGTACTGCCCGGCCAGTGCGGCTGCGGCCAGGAGTACCAGCAAGCTCCAGAGCAGGCGTTTGCCCCAGGGCGTACGGCGTTTTTGCCAGTCCAGCTGCAGCGGATCGTCCACCAGATCCATCAGCGGGTCTTCGCCCATGGCCGGTTCATTGCGTTTGCGTCTGTCCTTGCTGACGGGCGCAGGCTCAGGGAGTGCGTCGTCCTCGTCCTCGGTGGCAGACAGTCGTTCGCCTGTCAGCGGCGGTTCGAGGTCGTCGTCCAGGGAAAGCTGAAGCGGCGGGGTATCGTCGGGTTCATCGAGGTCCAGTGACAATGACGGCTCGGTGCGTCCGGTTTGCGCAATCTCAGCGGCTTGCCCGGCAACCTTGGCGGATTCGGCGCGGTCTGCCGCAGATTCGCTGAACAGGCTGTCTGACCACTCACCTTCTTCTGCGTCAGAGGTTTCGCGACGAGCGCTTAGCGACGTGGTTTTGGGCTTGTGCGGTTGGCCAAAGCTTTTGCTGGGCTGGATTTCACGCTCTTCGAGCTTGGCCAGTTCTTCGTCCAGATCCAGATGGTCGAGATCGATCGTGCTGGTCTGCCACGGTGCCGGGTTGACCGGCACGGTTGGGGCAGGTACTTCGACAGGGGCAGGTTCGATCACTTCGGGCGCGGCGACGACGGGCATCTCCACGGCGGGCGGCTGCCCTGTTTCAGTGCTCTGGTTCAGCAGCTGCTGCGCGGCATTGAACACTTGCAGGCAGGCGCCACAGCGCACCACACCGCGCGCCATGCCCAACTGGGCATGGCTGACGCGAAAACTGGTCTGGCAATGTGGGCACTGGGTAACGAAGCTATCGCTCATGCGGCCATCCGGATTGGGCATGGTTTCATTCTAGCGCCGACGGCCGCTGATGCGCACCCAGCCATCGCGATTGGCAATCGGGTCCAGATCGAAGTCCTGGGCGTAAGCGGCGGCCACTTCTTCGCCCTGTTCGGCGAGGATGCCCGACAGTGCCAGGCGACCACCCGGTTTGACCAGGCTCGACAGTTGCGGGGCCAAAGCAACCAGTGGGCCGGCGAGGATGTTGGCGACCACGACATCGGCCTGCACTTGTGGCATGTCTTGCGGCAGGTACAGCGGGAATAGGGCCGGGTCGATGCCGTTGCGGTTGGCGTTGTCGCGTGAGGCTTCCAGCGCCTGCACGTCGATATCGGTGCCGACGGCTTCCTTGGCTCCCAGCAACAGGGCTGCGATGGCGAGGATGCCCGAGCCGCAGCCGAAGTCCAGCACGTTGCAGTCTTTCAGGTCCTGACCGTCCAGCCATTCCAGGCACAGGGCGGTGGTCGGGTGGGTGCCGGTGCCGAAAGCCAGGCCCGGATCGAGCAGCAGGTTGACGGCATCCGGCTCGGGAGCCGCGTGCCAGCTTGGCACGATCCACAGGCGCTGGCCAAAACGCATCGGGTGGAAATTGTCCATCCAGCTGCGTTCCCAGTCCTGGTCTTCGATCACTTCGGCGTGATGCTCAGGCAGTGGCGAACCGGTCAGCAGTTCCAGATGGGAGAGTACGAGTTCGGCTTCGGTGCCGCCTTCGAACAGTGCCAGCAAATGGGTGTGCGACCACAGCGGGGTGGTGTTGAGCTCAGGTTCGAAGATCGGTTGGTCTTCGGCGTCCATGAACGTAACCGAAACGGCACCGACTTCGAGGAACGCGTCTTCGTAGGTTTCGGCTTGTTCCGGGCTGATGGCGAGGCGTACTTGCAGCCAAGGCATGGCGGGCACCTTTGAAAAATTGGAGTGTGCAGCCGGTCGGGCCGCGAGAAGCGCGCAAGTTTACGCGAGCGTAGGCATGGGGGGTAATCAAAAAACGATGAATGCAACGGATCCCTGGTGGGAGCGGGCTTGCTCGCGATACAGGCGACCTGGTCTGGCAGGTTGGCCCGTGTGAGGCCATCGCGAGCAAGCCCGCTCCCACAAGGGCAGTTGCCTGCCTTGCAGAAACAACAAAGCCGCTCGAAAGCGGCTTTGTTGATCAGAATACAAACTTACTGGTTAGCCAGTTTGTGTTCCAGGTAGTGAATGTTGACGCCGCCTTTGCAGAAGCCTTCGTCATTCACCAGATCACGGTGCAACGGGATGTTGGTTTTGATCCCGTCGACCACGATTTCGTCCAGGGCATTGCGCATGCGCGCCATGGCTTCGTCACGGGTCGAGCCCCAGGTGATCAGCTTGCCGATCAGGGAGTCGTAGTTGGACGGAACCTTGTAGCCGCTGTACAGGTGCGAATCGACGCGAACGCCGTTGCCGCCCGGAGCGTGGAAGTGCTTGACCATGCCAGGGCTCGGCATGAACGTCGCCGGGTCTTCCGCGTTGATCCGGCACTCCAGCGAGTGACCGTGAATGTTCACGTCAGCCTGGGTGAAGGACAGCTTGTTGCCGGCTGCGATGCTCAACATCTCTTTGAGGATGTCGATGCCAGTGACCATTTCGGACACCGGGTGCTCTACTTGCACACGAGTGTTCATCTCGATGAAGTAGAAACGACCGTTCTCGTACAGGAACTCGAAAGTACCCGCGCCGCGGTAGTTGATGTCCACACAGGCTTGAACGCAACGTGCCAGAACTTCGGCGCGTGCGGTTTCGTCGATGCCCGGTGCCGGAGCTTCTTCCAGCACTTTCTGGTGACGACGTTGCAGCGAGCAATCGCGGTCGCCCAGGTGGATGGCATTGCCCTGGCCGTCGGAAATGACCTGAACTTCCACGTGACGCGGATTGGTCAGGTATTTCTCGAGATAGACCATCGGGTTGCTGAACCAGGCGCCGGCTTCTTCGCGGGTCTGCTTGGCAGCTTCGATCAGGTCTTCTTCACGGTGCACAACGCGCATGCCGCGACCACCACCGCCGCCAGCGGCCTTGATGATTACCGGATAGCCGACTTCACGGCCAATGCGCAATGCGGTTTCAGGGTCTTCCGGCAGCGGGCCGTCAGAACCTGGAACGGTCGGAACGCCTGCTGCGATCATGGCGTGCTTGGCCGATACCTTGTCGCCCATCAGGCGAATGGTGTCGGCTTTCGGGCCGATGAAGGCAAAACCGGATTTCTCGACCTGTTCGGCGAAGTCGGCGTTTTCAGCCAAAAAGCCGTAGCCCGGGTGAATCGCCGTGGCACCGGTCACTTCCGCGGCCGCGATGATGGCCGGAATGTGCAGGTAAGACAGGTTGGCCGGTGCCGGACCGATGCAGACGGTTTCGTCTGCCAGGCCCAGGTGCATCAGCTCTTTGTCGGCAGTGGAGTACACCGCGACAGTCTTGATCCCCATTTCCTTGCACGCCCGCAGGATGCGCAAAGCAATCTCGCCACGGTTGGCGATCAGGACTTTTTCCAGCTTCTGAGGCTTCAACATCGTTGGCTCCCCGTGGTTCAAACGATGGTGAACAGCGGTTGGTCGAATTCAACCGGCTGACCGTTTTCTACCAGGATGGATTCGATAACACCGGCTTTTTCGGCGGTGATGTGGTTCATCATTTTCATCGCTTCCACGATGCAAATGGTGTCGCCGACCTTGACGGTCTGGCCCACTTCAACGAAGGCAGGCGAGGTAGGCGCCGGGGTGCGGTAGAAGGTACCGACCATTGGCGACTTGACCACAAAACCGTTCAGTTTCGGTGCAGCAGGCGCTTCGGTCACGGTGGCAACCGGGGCAACAGCCACTGGCGCTGCAGCAGGCGCTTGCATTGGGGCTGGCGCGTAGTACTGCTGGGCAGGTGTCTTGCTGTGACGGCTGATACGTACGGACTCTTCGCCTTCTTTGATTTCCAGCTCGTCGATGCCGGACTCTTCCAGCAGCTCGATCAGTTTCTTAACTTTACGGATATCCATGAATCGTCAACTCCCAATGGGTCGGTCAGGGGCGTTTAGCTTGTAGTTCAAGCTGTTCCAGGGCGGCCTCCAAGGCCAGTCGATAACCGCTGGCGCCAAGGCCGCAGATCACACCTACCGCAACGTCGGAGAAGTAGGAGTGATGGCGGAAAGGTTCGCGTTTGTGCACGTTAGACAAATGCACTTCGATGAATGGGATGCTCACCGCCAGCAGCGCGTCACGTAATGCCACGCTGGTGTGGGTAAAAGCCGCCGGGTTGATCAGAATAAAATCCACCCCTTCGTTGCGGGCAGCGTGTACGCGGTCGATCAATTCATACTCGGCGTTGCTTTGCAGGTAGAGCAAATGGTGGCCGGCATCACGGGCCCTTTGTTCCAGATCCTGATTGATTTGCGCCAGGGTGGTAGCGCCGTAGACGCCCGGCTCGCGGGTGCCGAGCAGGTTCAGGTTGGGGCCGTGTAGTACCAGGAAAGTCGCCATCTGCTGTTCCTTATTATCTGTGTGCAGTTGTCAGTGCCGGGCGACTATGCCGAAAAGCGGATTCGCTGTCCAGTTAACTGCAATAGCCAGCACGATGACCGATGTTCGCGAAAAGTTTGTGACTGAGGCTCTAGATCTGGTCATTCGCGATCGCAACACGTTCGGCGAAGTCCGCGGCATTGATCTCGCCGATGACCCGTTGGTCACTTATTTCGGCTCCCTCCTTGCCGAAGAACATCAGTGCCGGAGGGCCGAACAATTTGTAGTGATCGAGCAGGGCGCGTTGTTCGGCATTGCTGGCAGTCATATCGAAACGCACCAGTCGGTAACCCTTGAGCAGATCCAGCACCCTGGGGTTATTCAGCACCTCATGTTCGATCACTTTGCAACTGATGCACCAGTCGGCGTACCAGTCCAGCAACAGTGGTTGCCCAGCGGCTTTGGCCTGGGCCAGTGTGCTGTCCAGTTCGGCCGGGGTGCTGACAGTGAGCCATTGGCCTGCTGGTACTGCAGAACCATTTGCGGCGCTGGCAACCGGTTGGGAATGGCCGATGGGGTTGAGCGGATCGCTCTGACCGCTCAGGGCGCCAAACCAGCAGGCCAGGGCATAGACCAGTAAAAACAGGCCCAGCAGTTGAGCCAGACGCTGGCGCGGGGCTTTGCTGGTGAACTCGAGGGTGCCAAGGAACAAACTGACACCCGCCGCCAGCGCGCCGATCAGCAGCAGCGTGACCGGCCCGGGCAGCACGCGGCTGAGCAGGCCGATTGCCAGGCCGAGCAGCAGTACGCCAATCGCGTTTTTCACACTGACCAGCCACGGTCCGCTTTTTGGCAGCCAGGCCGCACCACCGGTTGCGACCAACAGCAACGGTGCGCCCATCCCCAGGCCCAAGGCGAACAGCTTCAAGCCGCCACCCAGCGCATCGCCACTGGCGCTGATGTACAGCAGCGCCCCGGCCAGCGGCGCCGATACACAAGGAGAAACCAGCAGGCTGGAGACCACGCCCAGCACCGCCGCGCCCCACAGCGAGCCACCCTGGGTGCGATTGGCGACACGGTCGAGGCGATTGCTGATGGCTTGCGGCAGTTTAAGTTCAAATACACCGAACATGGCGAGGGCGAAAATGGCGAAGAACAGCGCGAAAGGCACCAGCACCCACACCGATTGCAAACGTGCCTGCAAATTGAGTTGCGCACCGAACATGCCCATCAAGGCGCCCAGCAGGGCAAAGCAGGCCGCCATCGGCAACACGTAGGCCAGCGACAGGCTGAAGCCGCGCAGCCCGCCCACCTGGCCGCGCAACACCACGCCCGACAGAATCGGCAGCATCGGCAGTACGCAGGGAGTAAATGTCAGGCCCAGGCCGGCCAGGAAAAACAGCGCCAGTTCGCGCCAGTTCCACGCGGTTGCCGGTTCGCCGGTGCTGGTGGCTGTGCCGCCATCGATGCTCAGGCGCTCGGTTTCCGGCGGGTAGCACAGGCCCTTGTCGGCACAGCCCTGGTAGGTGACCACCAGGGTGAAGGGGCGCTGGTCTTTGGCCGGGCGCGGGATATCGACGTCAAGAATGCCGTGATAGACCTCGACATCGCCAAAGTACTCATCGTGTTTGGCTTCGCCGGGGGGCAGTTGCGCGGTACCCAGGGCGATATCGGCGGGTTCGGTCTTGAAGGCGAACTTGTGCCGGTACAGGTAATAGCCTTCGGTGGGCACGAAGCGCAGCTTGATCGACTCGGGTGTGCTGCTGATGAGGTTGAGCTTGAAGGCTTCGCGTACTGGCAGAAAGTCGCTGCTGTTATTGATGGCGCCCAGGGTTGCGCTGGGGCGGTTATCCAGCAAGCCCGCGCCCATGGCAGGCACGGCAAACAGCAGACACAGGAGCAAAAGCAGGCGGCGCATAGGAATCTCGCAAAGCAAACGTGCGGGCATGATAGCGCGGTGCATGGGTATGTGGGTGTGTGGGAGCGGGCTTGCTCGCGATTGCATCACCGTGGTAATGCAGGTAGACCGAGTCGTCGGTATCGCGAGCAAGCCCGCTCCCACAAGGGGGGCGGGTTACACCCGAAACGCCTGCACCGCGGTGTTGAGTTCTGACCCCAGCGTCAGTAGCTGCTGGCTCTGGTCGCGGGCAATGCCGATACGTTGCAGGTTTTCGTCCCCCAGTACGTGAATCCGTTCACCGTGATCGCGGATCTCACCGACCGCCCCCGTCTGCTGCGCGGTAACGTCGGCGATGCGTACGGCGGTAGTGGAGATGGTGGCAATCGCCCCGACAATTTCATCCAGTGCCCCATCTGCGTCCTGGGCTTGCTGGGCGGTGGCCCGGGCGTGGGTCACTTGTGCGCGGATGCCCTCAACCGATTGGCGGGCGGCCAGTTGCAGGCCGCCAATCAGGGTCTGGATTTCGTTGGTCGCGCCTGCGGTGCGCTGTGCCAGCGAGCGCACTTCTTCCGCGACCACGGCAAAGCCGCGGCCCATTTCACCGGCGCGGGCCGCTTCGATAGCGGCATTCAGGGCCAGCAGGTTGGTCTGGTCGGCAATCGATCGAATCACCGTCAACACGCCACCGATGGTGGCCGACTCTTCGGCCAGGCGTTCGATGGTTTGCGCGTTACCTTGTACTTCACCGACCAGGGCATGCAGCCCGGTCAGGCTCTGGCCAATCACCCGTTGCCCCTGGGCCACCGCAAGGCCGGCACTGCGGCTGGCATCGGCAGCCTGGCTGGCGTCGCCCGCCACCTGGGAAATGGTGGCCTCCAGCTCACCCAGCGCGTCGCGGATTTGTGCGCTATCGCCGGCCTGGCGCTCGGCGCCGCTATGCAGTCCGGAGCTCAGCTCGGCCAGGGTCCGGCTGCTGCAGGCCACTTGCTCGGCATTCAGGCGCAAGGTGCCCACCAGGTTCACCAGATAGCTGCGCAGGCGGTTTAGTGACGCCTCGATATCACGCAATTCCCGGTTGGTTTTACCCAATTGAATGTCGCGGCTGAAATCACCTTCGGCCCAGGTCGACAGCAGCGGTGCAAGGTAGGTCAGTACCCGCGCCAGTTTGCGCTGCAAGGTGTCGATCAGGAGTGCGATCAACAGGATAAGGCCAATCATCAGGCCCTGGATCAGCCGCACTTCATTCTGGATTTGCCCGTGTTCGGCGCGCACAACGGGCTCCAGCCCGGCAATGGCCTGCTGTACAGCGTTGAGCTTGAGGTGGGTGGCGGCGCTGAGCTGGCTGCGTTGTTCGATCTGATCCCGGGTGCGCTTGAGTTCTGCGGGGTAGCGGCTTAGCAGGCTGTTAAGTTCGCGCTTGAGAGCAATTCCTGCATCTTCGGCTTGGGTTGTTTCGGTGGGATCAAGGCCCATCATCGCGGCAAAATCATCGGTGCCCGAGGCACTTTTACTGCTCACGCCCAGCAGGGGCAGGGCGTCGATTTGCCTGGCCTGGAGCTCAATGCTGTCCAGCTCACGTTCCACATCGCCGGCCAGTTCACTGCGTCCGCTACTGACCAGTTTTTCGCGGGCGAGGGACAGCTTGGCCAGGTGTTGCGAGGCAGTAAACAGCAGGGGCAGATAAGCGCGGGCCTCGTTGGAAGTGGCGTCACTGGCATATTGGCCGAGTTGTTCCAGGCCGGCGCTCAGCTCGCGTTCGGCCTGTAGCAGTAAGGCCTGGGGGTCGCCGGCCAGTTTGCCAGCGGCCAGCAGTTCGGAATTGCTGTAGGTGCTGAGGTTTTCCAGGCTGGGGCGCAGTGCATCGGCCAGTGCGGGCGGCAAAGGAGTGAGTTCGCTTTTGAGAGTGTCGAGGGCGCTGTTGGCATCACTCAGGCGCAGGGCGTCACCGCTGGCCAGGTAGTCCTCGATATTGCGTGCCACTGTGTTGTGGAACTGCTGCGAAAGGCTCAAGTAGCGTTCCATCAGCAAAAATGGGCGTTCCAGGGCCTGTTGTGACCACCACAAGGTTGCACCCAGCGCGAGGCACACGGCGACCAGCAATAGCGTGTTGAGGTTGGTTAGCAGCTTGAGGCGCATGTGAGATTTTGCCTACTACACAGTCAGAAGCGGCAAAAGTTATTGCACTTAAGTTACAGCGTTGTGACGAAAACTCGGGATCAGGGGCAAATAGTGGCAATTGGCCTTGTCTGGTGAAAGGGTTGTACCTGATTGCGCCCATTGTTCTTGGCGCGGTACAGCGCCTCATCGGCCTGGGAGGCCATTTGCAGGCTGTCGGCTTCGCCCTGCATCTGCACCACGCCTGCGCTGAAGGAGCACGACAGATCTGCGGGCTGGGCCGGGTAGTGGATTTCGGCAAAGCGCTGGCGAATCTGATTGAGTACCTTATAGGCCGACTCTTGATCGGTGTCAGGCATCACAATCGCGAATTCCTCGCCGCCGTAGCGGCCAATAAAGTCGCTTTTGCGCAGGCGCTGCTTGAGAAACAGCGCCAGGCTCTTGATCACCCGGTCGCCCATGGGGTGGCCGTAGCCATCGTTGACGTGCTTGAAGTGATCGAGGTCGAGCATGGCAAAGCTCAAGGGGCGGTTCTCGCGGCGGGCGCGAAAGGTGCAGTCTTCGAGCAGTTGCAGGATATGGGTGTGGTTGTACAACCCGGTCAGGCTGTCGCGCACCATCCGCGCCTTGAGATGGCGGGCGCGCACGGCACGGTTGCGTACGGTGGTGATCAGATGGCGCGGCTGGATTGGCTTGGTCAGGAAGTCATCGCCGCCCTCGCTCATGGCATCAAGCTGCTTGTCCATATCGTCTTCGGCCGACAGATAAATGATTGGCACGCTGACGTAGCGGTCGTTGTGGCGGATGACCTTGGCCAGCTCGGTGCCGGTACAGGAGGGCATGTACATGTCGAGGATGATCAGGTCTGGCTGGAAGTCTGCCAGCTCGGCCATCGCCTGGATCGGATCGATCAGGGTGCGGGTAACAATGCCTGCGCTGTTGAGCAGGCGCTCGGTGTGCAGCGCCTGGGCCCGGGAGTCGTCAATGATCAGCACTTTGTAGGGCTCATATTGGGCGACACAGGTCAGCACCTCGATTTTCTCCATCAGGCTGGAGGCTTCCAGGGTGCCGGTCAAAAACGCCTGCCCGCCTGCGCGCACCGCTGCAAGGCGGGTCGGGGTGTCGGTTTCATGCAGGCTGAAAAACAGCAGCGGCAATTTTTGCTCAAGACCGGCCTGGGCCTGGGCGGCCAGTTCAAGGCCAAAACCGGGGCTGGCAAAGTCCACGTCCATCACAATGGCGGCCGGATGACGCTCGGCCATGGCCTGACGAAATGCTGCCGGGCTGCTGATCGCCTGGGCGCTGAGCTCGAAAAACTCCAGCTGCCTGGCTAGTCGGTCGGCGCGCGGCAGGTCTTGCAGCAGGATATACACCGGCTTGCGCAGCGGTGGCAGGTTGATATTTCCCATCAAGTCGCCCTGACGCAGGCCGGTGCGTGACAGGCGCTGCATAAGGCGATTGAGTTCGGTGATGATCGAGCTGCTCAGGCGGCTCTGGTTGGCGGCCATGTCCTGCAGCGCCAGGCCGATGGCCCGCGCCAGCGCGGTATGCTCCGGTTGCTCGAAGCGCTCGGCAAAGCGCAGCAGGCGCAAATTGGCGTCGTCGAGCTCGGCCAGGCCGGCAGGCGACCACTCATTGGCCTGCAGACGTTGCCAGATCTCAAGGATCTGGCGGGCCTGGTGGGTGACACGCTGGGCAAAGTGGTTTTTCAGACGCTCGCGACTGGGATCTTCTTGCTCGGTCATAACCTGGCTGCTGGGTAGGGAGGCATGCTGCAATCGAATGATGGCTCTATGCTAGCAGCTCATTGCAAATCTACGAGTTTCTCCTTGAAATTAACTGTCGGGCAGCCATATTGCCCATCACCTGTGCGCTTGTTCTATAGTGCCGGGCGTAGTGGCCCCCTGAGATAAAAAGCGTGCATGCAAGGCACGATGGGTTAGGGTTGTGGTCGAACCGTTGAATCAAGCATATGAAAGGATATAGCCATGCTGGACTGGAAAAAACGTGAGGGCACAGCCCGCGAATCGGTCAAAGAGCCCAAAATACAGTCGCGTGGCTATTTCAAGAGCATCCTGCTGAGCCGTTCCATCGCGGTGCTGGTAGGGATTTTTGTGCTGGTGAACCTGGGTCTGGGCTGGTACTGGAGCCAGGAGCCGGATCTGTTCCCGGTGCAGCAAAACGCGCAATTGGCGGCCGAAAAAGAAGGCAAGCAGATGGTGCCTGGCTTCACCACCGTCGAAACCCTCAAGACCGTGGCCGGCACATTGCTGAGCAAGCCGGGCGGTTACCTGTCCAATGACCGTTTTCCACCGGGCATTTTTCTGGACAACATCCCTAGCTGGGAATACGGCGTTCTGGTGCAGGTGCGCGACCTGACCCGCGCCCTGCGCAAAGACTTCGCCCGTTCACAGTCGCAGTCTGCGGAAGATGCCGATCTGGCCAAGGCCGAGCCGCGTTTCAACTTTGACAACAAAAGCTGGATGCTGCCGTCCAGCGAATCCGAATACCAGGAAGGCATCAATTCCCTGAGCCGTTATCAGGCACGCCTGTCTGACCCGAATCAGAAAAACGCCCTGTTCTATGCCCGCGCCGACAACCTCAACAACTGGCTGGGCGATGTGGGCACCCGTCTGGGCTCCCTGTCGCAACGCCTGTCGGCCAGCGTGGGTCGGGTCAAGCTCAACAGCGCGCTGAAAACCGAAAGCCTGCAACCGGGTCAGGTGCCGGTGGTGGATGAAGAGGTGGTAGAAACCCCGTGGATGCAGATCGACAACGTGTTCTATGAAGCCCGTGGTCAGGCCTGGGCGCTGTCACACTTGCTGCGTGCCATTGAGGTCGACTTTGCCGATGTGCTGGCGAAAAAGAACGCCACGGTCAGCGTGCGCCAGATCATTCGCGAGCTGGAAGCGGCGCAAGAACCGGTCTGGAGCCCGATGATCCTCAATGGCAGCGGCTATGGCGTGCTGGCCAACCATTCGCTGGTCATGGCCAACTATATTTCCCGCGCCAACGCGGCGGTCATGGACTTGCGTCAATTGTTGTCGCAAGGCTAAGCAATGGCCATTTCAGCCTTGGAGGCCGCACACCGTGCGGCCTCTGATGTCGAGCAAGTTGCCTGGGTGGATCGCGATGATCGCCTGCTGGGTGGTCTGCCCCGTCATGAATTGCGCGAGCGCGGCCTGATCGGGCGGGGTACGTTCATTTTGCTGTTCAACTCTGCCGGGGAGCTGTGCGTGCATCAACGCACCCTGAGCAAAGCGCTGTACCCGGGGTTCTGGGATGTGGCAGCGGGCGGCATGGTCGGGGTGAATGAAACCTACGCCGAATCGGCGGCCCGTGAGTTGGCCGAAGAACTGGGTGTGAGTGGTGTGCCGCTGACGGCCCATGAGCGCTTTTACTTCGAGGCTCCGCAAAACCATCTGTGGTGCGCAGTGTTTTCAGCGGTGTGGGACGGCCCGTTGCAGGTGCAGCCCGAGGAAGTGCAGCAAGCGTGCTTTATGCCGGTGGCCGAGGCATTGCGCCTGAGTACGCAACTAGACTACTGCCCTGACTCACTGGATGCGCTCAAGCGTTATATGACCCAGGGCTGACGTTGATTCCCCCTGTGGGAGCGGGCTTGCTCGCGATTCAGTCGACCCGGTTTTTCAGTTGCACCGCTGCGATCCCATCGCGAGCAAGCCCGCTCCCACAAGTTCGTGGCTGGCGCTTTAAAAAATGCCGCCGATTGGCTATTGGGATGCAGCGATTTTGTCGTTACACTGCGCGACCTTTTTCAGGCTCAGGCGGTTTTCCCTCCTGAGTTGCGCTGCCCCTGCCAGAGTGGGGCTTCGCGGTCGGTACACCCTGGCGCAACAGCGCCAGGCACCGGCCAATTATTTGTCCTCCGAATGAGGATTGCCGGTGGCCAAAAAAGCCGCATCCTTCGCCGCCCTGGGTGGCCTGGTATTTTCCACCGACGCAGGTCGTCACTGTCCGGACTGCCGTCAGCCGGTGGATGCCTGTACCTGCAAACAAACCCTGATCCCCGAAGGTGATGGCATCGCCCGTGTGCGCCGCGAAAGCAAAGGCCGTGGCGGCAAGACGGTGACCACCATCACCGGCGTGCCGTTGGCTGAAGACGCACTCAAGGAACTGGCCACGACGTTGAAAAAACGCTGCGGCACCGGTGGCGCGTTGAAAGACGGCATCATCGAGATCCAGGGCGACCACGTCGAACTGCTGCTGGCCGAGCTGGTCAAGCTCGGTTTCAAAGCCAAGAAGTCGGGCGGCTAGCAGCCTCTGTGAAAGCCACCGCACAGCCGTTCTGGCGCCCCTCGAAGGCTGGTCAGAGCGTGCTCGCCATGGTTTTCACAGAGCCTGTTATCACCGGTTTCTAAACTCGGCGCTATTGTCAGGGTCTGACTAATCGTCACGTTCACACTTTAGACTGCGCCAGCCTGCTTTCAGGCTGGGCTATTTGACTTATTTATAGGGGACTTCGATGTCCGTACGACGCACACGCAAAGACGATGGCAGCCAATGGACAGTTGCGGACAGCCGCAGTGTTTACGGGATTCGCCATTGGGGGGCCGGGTATTTCGCGATCAATGAAGCCGGTCGCGTAGAAGTCCGTCCGAACGGCCCGAACAGCTCGCCCATCGATTTGTACGAGCAGGTCGACGAGCTGCGCAAGACCAGCGGTTTGTCCTTGCCGTTGCTGGTGCGTTTCCCGGATATCCTGCAAGACCGTGTACGCCAGCTGACCGGCGCATTCGATGCCAACATCGCGCGCCTGGAATACCAGAGCGAATACACCGCGCTGTACCCGATCAAGGTTAACCAGCAGGAAGCGGTGATCGAAAACATCATCGCTACCAAGAACGTGTCGATCGGTCTTGAAGCCGGCTCCAAGCCCGAGCTGCTGGCCGTGCTGGCCCTGGCGCCCAAGGGCGGCACCATCGTCTGCAATGGTTACAAGGACCGTGAGTTCATCCGCCTGGCGCTGATGGGCCAGAAGCTGGGTCACAACGTCTTTATCGTGATCGAGAAAGAATCCGAAGTAGACCTGGTGATCGAAGAAGCGGCCTCGCTCAAGGTCAAGCCACAGGTTGGCCTGCGCGTGCGCCTGTCGTCCCTGGCGTCGAGCAAGTGGGCCGACACCGGCGGTGAAAAATCCAAATTCGGTCTTTCTGCCGCGCAATTGCTGTCGGTGGTTGAGCGCTTCCGTGCGGCCGGTCTGGACCAGGGCATCCGCCTGCTGCACTTCCATATGGGCTCGCAGATCGCCAACCTGGCGGACTACCAGCACGGTTTCAAGGAGGCGATCCGCTATTACGGCGAACTGCGCAACCTCGGCCTGCCGGTTGACCATATCGACGTGGGCGGCGGTCTGGGTGTGGATTACGACGGTACCCACTCGCGCAACGCCAGTTCGATCAACTACGACATGGACGATTACGCCGGTGTGGTCGTGGGTATGCTCAAAGAGTTCTGCGATGCGCAGAGCCTGCCGCACCCGCACATCTTCTCCGAGAGTGGCCGTTCCCTGACCGCGCACCACGCCATGCTGGTGGTGCAGGTGACCGACGTCGAGAAACACAACGACGACGTGCCGGTGATCGAAAACAAGGAAAGCCTGCCGGAAACCGTGCAATGGCTGGTGGACCTGCTGGGGCCGACCGACATTGAGATGGTCACCGAAACCTACTGGCGCGCCACGCACTACATGAGCGATATCGCTGCCCAGTACGCTGATGGCAAAATCACCCTGGCGGAAAAGGCCCTGGCCGAGCAGTGCTACTTCGCGGTGTGCCGTCGCCTGCACAACTCGCTGAAAGCGCGTCAGCGTTCCCACCGTCAGGTGCTGGACGAGCTCAACGACAAGCTGGCCGACAAGTACATCTGCAACTTCTCGGTGTTCCAGAGTCTGCCGGACACCTGGGCGATTGGCCAGGTACTGCCGATCCTGCCGCTGCATCGTCTCAACGAAGAGCCGCTGCGCCGCGCCGTGTTGCAAGACCTGACCTGTGACTCCGACGGCAAGATCAAGCAATACGTCGACGAGCAGAGCATCGAAACCAGCCTGCCGGTGCACGGGCTGAACGAAGGTGAAGACTACCTGCTGGGGATCTTCCTGGTGGGCGCTTACCAGGAAATCCTCGGTGACATGCACAACCTGTTCGGTGACACCGACTCGGTGAACATCTACCAGAACGAAGACGGCAGCGTGTACCACGCCGGTATCGAGACCCATGACACCATCGAAGACATGCTGCGCTACGTGCACTTGTCGCCTGAAGAGCTGATGAACCACTACCGCGACAAAGTGGCCAGCGCCAGCATCAGTGCCAAGGAGCGTACCCAGTACCTCGACGCACTGCGCCTGGGCCTGACCCGCTCGTCGTACCTGTCGAGCCACTGATCCCCACGGGCTTCAGAGCTGACCGAAAAACGCCGGCCTGTGCATTGCACGGGCCGGCGTTTTTTTTCGCCTCAGTGTCAGGCGCCGAACCACTGATTCTTGCGCTGCATCTGCCATGCATACACGCCCAGGGTCAGGCTGCGCAGCACCATAAACAGCAGGAAACTTATCCACAGCCCGTGGTTGCCATAGCCGTGCAGGACCCAGGCGGCGGGGAAGGCGATGGCCACGCTGATCACCATGGCGTTGCGCATTTCACGAGCGCGGGTAGCACCGAT
The DNA here is from genome assembly GCF_009600035.1 of Pseudomonas sp. FSL R10-2964. NCBI lineage: Bacteria > Pseudomonadati > Pseudomonadota > Gammaproteobacteria > Pseudomonadales > Pseudomonadaceae > Pseudomonas > Pseudomonas sp. FSL R10-2964. The sequence continues at coordinate 90,322 of NZ_WIWH01000022.1, forward strand.
AAACAGCCCGTCAAGCAAGTAGCTCCACACTGCAATCAGCGGCAGCAGGGCCAGATAGGGCAAGTACTGGAAAGCGGTTTCGCGCACAACGGGAATATCGGTCTGCATTTGCACAAACAGATGCCCGCCGAACATAAACAGCAGCGCAAAACCCAGGCTGGCCAATAGTGACCAGCCGCAGGCCACCACCATCGAGCGGCGCAACGCCTCACGGTCGCGGGCGCCAATAGCGTGTCCGCACAGTGCCTCGACGGCGTGGGCCAGACCGTCCAGGGCATGGGCAGCCAGCAGCAGGCCATTGAGCAATAACGCATTGGCAGCCACGGTGGCATCGCCCAGGCGGGCGCCTTGCAGGGTGATGGAGAAAAACACCAGTTGCAGCATCAGGCTGCGGATAAAAATATCGCGATTGACCCCCAGTAACGGCTTCCAGTTGTGCCACATGCCCAGGGCGGCCCACACTACCTTGCCCGGATATCGACGCAGGGCACCGCGGGTCAGCCACAGGCCGAGCAGGGCGCCGCTCCATTCGGCAATCACCGAAGCCCGGGCCGAGCCTGCCACCCCCCAGTCCAGCCCGAGGACGAACCACAGGTTCAGCGCGATATTCACCAGATTGGTCGTCAGCAGGATCGCCAGCGGTGCGCGGGCGTTTTGCGTGCCCAAAAACCAGCCTACCAGTGCATAACTGGCCAGTGCGGCGGGCAGGCCAAATAGCCGTGTGTGGAAGAACTCCAGAGTCAGCGCGTGCAGTTCGGTGGAGGGCTGCATCAGGCTCAGGGCCACGCCGCTAAAAGGAATCGCAATGGCCCCCAGCAGCATCGACAACAGCACGCTGAGCAACAGGCCCTGCAGCAGGATTTGCCGCAGCGCGGCGCCATCACCGCGTCCGGCGGCCTGCGCGGCGAAGCCGGTGGTGCCCATGCGCAGAAAACCCATCATCCAGGCCAGGAAGATATACAGGCTGGCGCCCACGGCGACGGCGCCCAGTTGATGGGCGTGGGGCAAATGGCCGATGACAGTACTGTCGACCAACGCTACCAGCGGCACGGAGATATTGGACAGGATCATGGGGGCCGCCAGCGCCCACACCCGGCGATGGGTAGGACGGTCGCGCCAGTCGGCTAACAGGGAAGATGACATGCAGGCTCCTTGGGGGAGCGCGATTGTAGCCGCAAAGCCTGCCCTCACCCCAACCCTCTCCCGGAGGGCGAGGGGGCTGATCTGCGCTTTTGTCCCCTATCCCTTCGGGAGAGGGCTAGGGTGAGGGGCTCTTGATCTTCATCCAGCTGTTATATAGTCAACCCTTAACTGCCCGGTAAACGAGTACACCATGCTGAACAAAGGACTGCTTTTGGCCTGCACGCTGGCGCTGCTGAGCGCTTGTGATTCTTCCAGCGTCGACAAACCCGCCACGCCACAGGTGGCCACGAGCCAGCCGGCTAAACCGGTACAGGACGTCAAAGTGCTGGCCGAGCGTTATGCCGGGCGCGAGTTGAGTGTGGTAGACGTCTCTGAAGTGCAGCTGGACGGGGCCAGCACCTTGTCCGTGAGCTTTTCAGTGCCGCTGGACCCGCAGCAGAACTTTGCCGACAAACTGCATCTGGTGGACGCCAAGGCCGGCAAGGTCGATGGCGCCTGGGAGCTGTCGGACAACCTGATGGAGTTGCGCCTGCGCCACCTTGAGCCGCAGCGCAAGTTGATCCTTACCGTCGACCCCGGCCTGCGCGCCGTCAACGATGCCAAGCTCGCCGCCGAATACGTCAGTCGCCTGGAAACCCGCGACCTGCAACCCACGGTCGGCTTCGCCAGCCGTGGCAACCTGCTGCCCACGCGCCTGGCCGAAGGTCTGCCGGTGATCGCGCTGAACGTCGACAAGGTCGATGTCGAGTTCTTTCGGGTCAAACCCGAGTCGCTGCCGGCGTTTCTCAGCCAGTGGGGGCGCAACAGCAGCCTGCAAAGCTACGAAGCCAGGGATCTGCTGAATATGGCCGATCTGGTTTACAGCGGCCGTTTTGACTTGAACCCGGCGCGCAATACCCGGGAAACCCTGATCCTGCCCACGGCCGGGATCAAGCCCTTGCAGCAGCCGGGAGTTTATCTGGCGGTGATGACCGCCTCCGGCAGTTACAACTATTCGACCCCAGCCACCTTGTTTACCCTCAGCGATATCGGACTTTCGGTGCATCGCTACCAAAAGCGCCTGGATGTGTTCACACAGGCCCTGGAAGGTGGCAGTGCACTGAGCGGCATCGATCTCGAGTTGCTTGATGGCAAGGGCAAGATGCTTGGCCGGGGCAAGACGGGCAAGGACGGGCATGCCGAGCTGGCCTTGCCACCCAAGGCCGAAGTGCTGCTGGCGCGCCAGGGCGACCAGACCAGCCTGTTGCGCTTGAACACGGCGGCGCTGGATCTGGCCGAATTCGATATTGGCGGCCCGCAGGCGCATCCGTTGCAGTTCTTTGTATTTGGCCCCCGTGATCTGTATCGCCCCGGCGAAACCGTGCTGCTCAATGCCTTGCTGCGCGACCGCGACGGCAACCCGGTCAAGCCGCAGCCGGTCAGCGTCGAGGTGCGTCGCCCGGACGAGCAGGTGAGCCGCAAGTTCGTCTGGACGCCGGATGCTTCCGGTCTGTATCAGTACCCGCTGCAACTGGCCGCCGAAGCGCCGACCGGGCGCTGGCAGCTGGTGTTCGACTTTGGTGACGGCAAGCCGCAGCTGTACGAGTTTTTGGTCGAGGACTTTTTACCCGAGCGCATGGCACTTGAACTCAAGGGCAGCGATACCCCGCTGAGCCCCGAGCAAACCGCTGAAATCCAGGTTGCCGGGCGTTACCTGTACGGTGCTCCGGCAGCCGGTAACCGCTTGAGCGGGCAGGTCTATGTGCGGCCATTGCGCGAGGCGGTCAGTGCCTTGCCGGGCTATCAGTTCGGTTCGGTGACAGAACCGGAGCTGACCCAGGATCTGGAGCTGGACGAAAGCGTGCTCAACGCCGACGGCAAGCAAACCCTCAGCATTGACAGTCAATGGAGCGATGCCAAATCGCCGTTGCAACTGATTGTGCAGGCCAGTTTGCAGGAGTCGGGCGGGCGCCCGATTACCCGTCGCCTGGTGCAGCCGGTATGGCCGGCAGACCGTCTGCCGGGGCTGCGCGGCCTGTTTGACGGTGCTGAAACCGATGGCGACGGCCCGGTTGAGTTCGAGCTGCTGGTTGCTGACAGCCAGGGCAACAAATTGGCGGCCGACAACCTCAAGGTGCGTCTGGTGCGTGAACGCCGCGATTACTACTGGAACTACTCGGACAACGACGGCTGGAGTTATCACTACAACGAGAAGTTTCTGAACCTCAACGAAGAGACCCTCAGCCTCAAGGCGGGCGAAACCGCCAAGGTCAGCTTTCCGGTGGAGTGGGGCCCTTACCGCGTAGAGGTTGAAGACCCGCAAACCGGCTTGATCAGCAGCCTGCGTTTCTGGGCCGGTTATCGTGCCCAGGACAACGCCGAAGGCGGTGCCGTGCGCCCCGACCAGGTCAAGCTGGCGCTGGACAAGGCCGCTTATGCCGATGGCGATACGGCCAAGGTCACGGTCACGGTCACGCCACCTGCGGCTGGCAAGGGCTACTTGCTGGTTGAAGGCAGCGATGGCCCGTTGTGGTGGCAGGAAATCGAAGTGCCGGCCGAGGGCAAGGCCTACGAAATCAGACTCGACCCGAGCTGGGCCCGGCATGACTTGTATATCAGTGCACTGGTGATCCGCCCCGGTGAGCGCAAGACCAATATCACTCCCAAGCGCGCTGTAGGGGTGCTGCACCTGCCCATCGATCGCAGCCAGCGCAAGTTGGCTCTTACGCTGGATGCCCCTGAAAAAATGCGTCCCAAGCAACCTCTGACGGTGAAGCTCTCGGCTAAAAATGCCGATGGCAGCATTCCCAAACAGGCCCATGTACTGCTGGCTGCCGTGGATGTGGGCGTGCTCAATATCACTGAGTACCCGACCCCCGACCCGTTCGCCAGCCTGTTCGGGCGCAAGGCCTATGGGGCGGATCAGCTGGATATTTACGGGCAGTTGATTGAGGCCGGGCAGGGCCGTCTGGCCAGCCTGGCGTTCGGCGGCGATGCGGCACTGGCCAAGGGCGGCAAGCGACCTGCCACCAGTGTCACCATCGTGGCGCTGCAAAGCGCACCGGTGACGCTCAACGAGCAGGGCGAAGGTGAAGTCAGTGTGGATATCCCTGACTTTAACGGCGAGTTGCGCTTGATGGCACAAGCCTGGACCGACGATCGCTACGGCATGGCCGAGGCCAGAACCGTGGTCGCAGCACCATTGGTGGCCGAGCTGGCTGCGCCGCGCTTTCTGGCCGGTGGCGACGAGACGCGGCTGGCGCTGGACCTGTCCAACCTCACCGACAAGCCGCAAACGCTGCACGTGAACCTTAACACCGAGGGGCAACTGAGCCTGCTGGGTGACGCGACACAGAACCTGACACTCAGCCCCGGCCAGCGCAGTACCTTGCAGGTTCCGGTCAAGGCGCTGGGCGGGTATGGCACCGGTGTGGTCAAGGTGACGGTCAATGGCCTGGACCTGCCGGGTGAAACCCTGGCGCCGTTCACCCGCGAATGGACGTTGGGGGTGCGCCCGGCGTATCCAGCATTGCTAAAGCATTACCGTGCTGTGCTCAACGACCAGCCCTGGAGCCTGCCCGAGGGCGAGCTGCAAGCCTTTGAACCGGCCGGGCGTGAAGCCTTGCTCAGCTTGTCGAGCCGCCCGCCGCTGAATCTTGGCGAGCAGATTCGTGCGCTCAAGGCTTACCCGTATGGCTGTTCCGAGCAAACCACCAGCGGCCTGTACCCGGCTCTGTATGCCGATGCAGCCCTGCTCAAACGCCTGGGCCTTGAAGGCGAGCCGGACACCGAGCGCAAACGCAAAATCGAGTTGGGTATCGAGCGCCTGCTGGGCATGCAGCGCTACAACGGCAGTTTTGGCCTGTGGGGCGCGGACGGTCAGGAAGAGTACTGGCTCACGGCCTATATCACCGACTTCCTGCTGCGCGCCCGCGATCAAGGCTACGCGGTACCTCCCGAGGCGCTGAAAAAGGCCAGCGAGCGGTTGCTGCGTTATGTGCAGGAACGCAACCTGATCGAGGCCGACTACAGCGACAACCTCGACCACACCCGCTTTGCCGTACAGGCCTATGCAGCGCTGGTCCTGGCCCGAAGCCAACAGGCGCCGCTGGGTGCGCTGCGCAGCATTTTTGAGCGCCGCAGCGATGCCCGTTCCGGTTTGCCTCTGGTGCAGTTGGCCATTGCCCTGCAGAAAATGGGCGATCAACCGCGCGCCGATCAAGCGTTGGTGGCGGGGTTGGCGGCGAAGCGCAAGGCTGATCAATGGCTGGGCGACTACGGCAGCCCGCTGCGCGATCAGGCGTTGATTCTGGCCTTGCTGGAAGAGAACAACCTGATGAGTGGTCAGCGTGAACAGCGACTGTTCGACCTGTCCGATCAACTGGCGGCGAGTCAGTGGCTGTCGACCCAGGAACGCAATTCACTGTTCCTCGCCGGTCGCGATTTGCTGGGCAAGCCTGAGGCCAGCTGGAGTGCGCAACTCACCAGTGGCGATCAGACCCGCGAGCTGAACAATGCCCGCTCAGGGCTTAAGCTCGACGGGCCGCTGCTAGCTTCGCCCCTGAGCCTGCGTAACGCAGGCAGCGCGCCGATTTATCAACAGCTGACGATTTCGGGTTATCCACAGCACGCCCCGGCGGCGGGCGGCGAAAACATGAGCATTCGCCGCGACTACCTGGGTATGAACGGTGAGCCGCTGGATCTCAAGGCGCTGAAAAGTGGTGATCTGGTGCTGGTGCATCTGGCCGTGACGGCCAAGCAGCAAGTGCCTGATGCGCTGGTGGTGGATTTGCTGCCGGCAGGCCTGGAGCTGGAAAACCAGAACCTGGGGCAGAGCGCGGCCAGCCTTGAAAACGCCAGTACTCAAGTGAAGCAATGGCGCGAGTCGATGCAGAACGCCAGCGTGCAGCATCAGGAGTATCGGGATGATCGTTATGTGGCGGCAGTCAAACTGGATGGCTACGGCACTACGCACCTGCTGTACCTGGCCCGTACTGTGACACCAGGTACCTATCGGGTGCCGCCGCCGCAAGTGGAGTCGATGTACCGGCCCAACTGGCAGGCCGTGGGGGATGCGGTGGGGGAGATGGTGATCAAGGGGCGTTAGGTCTGTGGCCGCGGTAGGGTTTAGCAGGTACACCGGGTACATATCCGGCATTCGCGTTTGAACGGGATATTGGTTTCGCCCTTACGGCGAGTCACTTTTTCCAGACGCCGTGTACGGACCGGACACATGGTGGACACACGTGCGGGGACATGGTGGACACATTATGCCCCGTAGTCAGGTTTGCTCA